>JAITBE010000270.1 GCA_031283755.1 Spirochaetaceae bacterium | reverse complement strand
CCCAAGGGGCTTGCCGGGGACGAAATCCCCCTTTGCGGGCGTATCATGGCGGTGGCGGATGTTTATGACGCCCTGGTAGCCGACCGGGTGTACCGCCGGGGTATGAATCATACCGAGGCCTACCGGATCATCATTGATGGAAAAAATAAAAACTTTGACGGCAGAGTGATCGATGCCTTTGAAGCCGTCCACGAAAAATTGATAGCGGCCGTAAGAATGGATTCTACCGGGTAGTCGTATCGGAAGATACATTTCCCAAATTTCATAATTTGGGAAATGTTGCTTTTTATAGAGAGGAAAAAGCCGGCTTTTAACCGCTTTTTCCATGACCAATACAAAAATCCGCCCGGGTATTGGGATTGGCCCGGAGCTTGCCATAATTTTGTGAGGTACGGTTATGATTAAAATTTTTACGGCATTTACGGAAGAAATCGATGATGTGGATCTGGCGGTATCGGAATTGTTGGGACAGTTGGATCTTGGCCATACGTGTTTAACCAATTCATTGGGGATCATCCACTGCTATAGTGACTTTATAGACAGCGGGGTCGTCAAGGCCCTCTCGGAAAAATGTTCCTTTGATACACTGGGCTGTACCACCATGAGCGCCTCGGCTCCGGCCGGCATGAGCCAGATGGGGCTTACGATAACGGTGCTGACCAGCGATGACGTGAAATTCGCAAGCGGCGTTTCCGAAGCTATTACCGATTCCGTTGACGCCCCCCTGACGGAACTTTACAACAGAATCAGCGCAGGGCTAAATGAAAAACCCGTCATGCTGATGCCCTTTGTCCCCTTTCTGTTCAATGTAGGGGGAGATGAATTTATCGAAAAGCTCGACACCCTCTCCGGGGGCATCCCCGCTTTCGGCAGCATGGCTATCTCTGATAAACCGGATTTCAGCGGAACCGCCACATTTTACAATGGTGAATCCTATCCCGCTTCCCTGGCGCTGGCGGCCTTTGGGAATGGCGTGGATCCGGAATTTTTAAGCATTTCCCTGAACGAGGAAAACATCCTAAAACAGAAGGCGGTAGTAACGGGAGTAAACCGCAATATCCTGCAGACCATAAACAATATGCCCGCCGTAAAGTACCTTGAAACCATCGGTCTCGCCAAGGACGGTGATGTGGGGGGCATAGCGTCCATGCCTTTTATCATTTATCTGGAAGACGGTTCCATCCTGATCCGCGCCTGTTTCGGCGCCACCGGAGAAGGGGCCCTGATCCTTGGCGGCGCGGTTCCGGTTAATGCGCTCCTCTCTCTGGGTACCATGGGCCTTGAGGACGTACTCAATTCTACCGAAAGCAAGATAACGGAAGCCCTGCAAACTGCCAATGGCCGGGGACTTCTGATGTATTCCTGCGGGGGCCGTAAATTGGCGCTGGGTGTCCAGACCCTGGCAGAACATGAAAAGGCAAAGGAATGTTTGGGGGATACGCCGTATCATTTTGTCTATTCCGGGGGTGAAATATTCCCTTCCCGGCTCGGTAACGGCAGGGTAGTAAACCACTTACAAAACGATTCCCTGATCATCTGTATTTTGTAAGAGGACGCTAATGACGGAAGAAGTATCGCCCCTGCAGGAAGAAAACGCCGCTTTACGTATTCAGTTAAAAAAACTCGGCCGTCAGCTTGCTAATCAGCAAAATACCCTGGAGTGGTTTAAAAAAATTTCCACCACCCGGGACGGGCTTGCCCTAAAGTTGAAGGAAGAACAAACCAAGCAGGAAAAATTTATGAACATGATGCTGGAAAACAGTTCCAACATTATCATCCTGCTGGACGGTGAGGGACGTTTTGCCTACTGTACGAATACTTTTCTTAAAATAGCGGGGATACAAAATTTCGGCCTCATCGACGGAGTACATTTTTCCGAAGTTTTTGATCGTTTCCTTAACAAGGATTTTTCAGAACATGTCGGCCTCTATATCAACCGCGCCATGACCGAACGGGGGACTCAAAAATCGGACGAAACCCTGGACATTGACGGAAGCGGTGAATTCAGGATATATACCACCAATACTACCGCCATGCGGGACAAATTCGGTAAGGTGGAAGGGATTATGCTCCTCTTTCACGACGTAACCGAGACGTTCCGGGCGAAGGAATCGGCGGAGGCGGCCTCCAAGGCGAAAAGCGCCTTTCTGGCGACCATGAGCCACGAGATCCGTACCCCCCTTAATGCGATTATCGGGCTTTCGGAGATCCAGATGCAAGGGGATCTCCCCGAGGATGTCTATATCGATCTGGAGAAGATATACAATTCGGGTTCCATCCTTCTGGGAATAATCAACGATATCCTGGACATTTCCAAAATTGAGGCGGGTAATTTTGAGCTTGTCCCGGTACAATACGATACTCCCAGCCTGATCAACGATACGGTTCAATTAAACATCGTCCGCATCGGTTCAAAACCCATTTCCTTTAAGCTGTATATTGACGACAGCCTGCCGGCCCGGTTTTTCGGGGATGAACTGCGGGTAAAGCAGATTTTGAACAACATCCTCTCTAATTCCTTTAAGTATACCCGGGAGGGAACGGTAATTCTTCACATCTCTTGGGAAAAACAGGAGGAGGATGCCGTTATCATCTTTGTTGTCAGTGATACCGGTATCGGTATCAAAAAAGAGGATGTGGGCAGGCTCTTTTCTGAATACAGTCAGTTGGATACCCATGCGAACCGTAAGATCGAGGGGACCGGGTTGGGGCTTTCCATCACCAAAAGGCTGGTGGAAATGATGGATGGGACGATTAGCGTGGAAAGCGAATACGGCAAGGGCAGCGTTTTTACGGTCCGGCTTCGCCAGAGGATCGTCAACAGCAGGCCCATCGGGCCGGAGGTAGTGGAAAACCTCAAGTCCTTCCGGTTTATTGAGACCCGGCGTACCCGGAGCAAAAATCTGGTACGGGTCCATATGCCCTACGGAAGAGTTTTGGTGGTGGACGATGTGATCACCAACCTGGATGTGGCCAAGGGGCTGATGCTCCCCTATGGGTTGACCATAGACTGTGTGCAAAGCGGACGGGAGGCAATTGAAAAGATTCGGGATGGAACGGTAAAGTATGATGCGATATTCATGGATCATATGATGCCCGAAATGGACGGTATTGAGGCGACCCGGATTATCCGTAATGAAATCGGTACGGAGTACGCCAAAAACGTACCGATTATCGCCTTAACAGCCAATGCCCTGATAGGAAATGAGGATATATTCATCAGCGCGGGTTTCAACGCATTTATTGCGAAACCTATTGATATTATGCGGCTGGATGTTATATTAAACCAATGGGTCCGGAATAAACAGA
>JAITBE010000221.1 GCA_031283755.1 Spirochaetaceae bacterium | reverse complement strand
CGTGAGCGGCTCTGGAATTCCCCGCCGGAGGAGACCAAGGAATCGGGGTTCCAAAACCCCGGTTCCGGGGCTCCGCAGGCGGACTCCACAGGTTAGCGAACGGGGGAAAGGCGCTCCCCGCCGGGCAATTGCCCCTCCCCCACGGGACTTCGCCGGTAAAACGCAAAATGCCGGCCTGCGGTCCTATTGACACATTCCGTCTTCTTCATGCTATAATAGTTTGTCTTATTTTGAAGGGTGAAGCGGCAGATTTTTCTGTAAAATTACCGGGCTTTAAAACCGGTTGGGGCAAAAGATTTGTTCAAGCTCGCACGCGAAGGCGGGGTGAGAGTATTTCATCCGCGCTTCCAATAAATTACCAGCGGAGGGAGCAATGCCGACGATTTCGGACGCGGCGGCTGCCAATACGGAAAAATACCTTATTTTCACTATCTTAGGGAAGTTTTATACTTTTCCCTCCCGGTTTATCAGTGAAGTTACCGCCTTTGACCATGTTTATCCCCTGCCCTTGCTGCCGAATTATGTCCGGGGTATCATTAACCGGTACGCCGTGCCCTTCGTCCTTATCGACATCGGTCTCCTCATCCGGGAAACAGCCACTCCCGAATCCAAGGTAGTGGTTTTAAAGGAAACCGTGGATAAGCTCGCCTTTCTGATTGACGATGTGGTGGATATTATTGATATCCCGGTTTCCAGCCTTCTACAGGTTTCGCAAGGTACGGAGCAGAGTGATATTACCGATATTATCGAGTCTTCCTTTGAATGGCATGATACCCATGTATTCGTCCTCGGCGTCCGGCAGATTATCAACCGGGTAAAAGCCGATTTTGAGTCGTAAGGCGTTTCCCTATGCGGTGCTTTTTATGCCCCTTTGATCATTTTTCCTTAGGCATCCCCGAGGATGTCGTAGCGTCTATTATGATCTATTCAGAAGAGGCGGCCCGGACAGTCAGCCAGGATGAAGGAGGGGATACCTTTTTTTCTCTGCCCCATTTTTTCGGCCAGGCCGATCAGACGGTCCGGCATGGGATTGTCCTGAAACTACCGGGGGAGGAAAGAGCGCGAAACAGCGGGGCTTCTTCGGAACCGGAGGAAGGCCCCCGGAATATACTTTTGGTAAACTCCGTGGAACGGGAAATAGATATCCCCCAGGAGGAGATATACCCCCTGCCGGAACTGCTTTTAACGCGGGGAAACCTCTCCTTTTTTACCGGAATTGCCTTTGAAAATTCCGTCATGATCGTCTTAATCGATCCGGTATCACTTATTGCCCAGATCTTTCGGGATGAAGGAGAGGAGGTATGATACGGACCCTTATCGTGGACGACAGCGCCTTGGTACGGACAATTATCCGGGATTTTTTGGAAAGCGACGGATCCTTTACGGTTATTGACGAGGCGGAAAATGGCCTGGAAGCTCTGCAAAAGGCCCGGACCCTCAATCCAGACCTGATCACTATGGATATTGAGATGCCCGTTATGGACGGCCTTGAGGCGATTGAGGGGATCATGAAAACCATGACCATCCCCATTGTGGTGATCAGTACCAAAGATACGGCAAAAAACGCCTATGAGGCCACGGTTAAGGGGGCTATAGAATTCTACGCCAAGGCTAATTTTACCGCCACCATAAGTCTGGAAAAACGGGCGGATATCCTCTGTTGCCTCAAGCGGATCTCCCGGACCAAGGGACTGCATCAAATAGCGTCTCCAAAGCATCTAAACCGGGAAGTTGCGGCCCGGGAGATCCGGGGAGTGGTAATCGCCGCGTCCACCGGAGGCCCCAAGGCGCTGATGTCCCTTTGCGCAGCCATCCCTGCGGATTTTCCCGTGCCGATGGTCCTGGTTCAGCACAATTCTTCGGGGTTTGATGTGGGGTTTGCCCAATGGCTCAACGATTATACCCCCCTGGTGGTAAAACTGGCGGAGGATCGGGAAGTCCCCGAAAAGGGAAAACTCTATGTGGCCCCCACGGACAAACATCTGACTCTGACAGGGGGGCGTTTTATGTTTGACACCGGGGAGCCGGTAAACAACCAAAAACCGGCGGCGGATATCCTCTTTAAAAGCGCGGCCCAATACTGGGGGGCCGGGACCATTTCGGTGGTCCTCACCGGGATGGGGTCCGACGGCGCCGAGGGCATCCGGCATATACGGCAAGCCGGGGGGATCACCATAGCCCAGGATGAAGATTCCTCCATGATCTACGGCATGCCCAAGGCGGCCTTTGATACCGGCTGTGTGGACATGGTTTTGTCCCTGGAACAGATCCCCCTAGAGCTTATTAAACTCACCAGCCATGAATAACAAGGTCCGGGATCAAAACCAATCCGATACCCCCCGGAATGTCCTGCCGGCGGCGCAGGCGGGTTCTGTCCAGGAAGCAACGCGAAACCCGGTCATAGCAAATTTATACCGCCGGGTAGAACAGACCCTGGGGATCCGGGCCGCCGCCGACGCTCTGGAAAAACTGCGGGAGTACCTGGAGCAGCAGCACGGCGCGGGCTGTTTTGACTCTCCCCATTTTTATGAGCAGATTCTTTCGTTCCCCGAGGATATTTTCACCGCCGCCCAATTTTTAACAATTAACGAAACCTATTTTTTCCGGGAAGCGGCCTATTTTGATCTGCTCCG
>JAITBE010000192.1 GCA_031283755.1 Spirochaetaceae bacterium | reverse complement strand
CAGAAACAGCACAAATAGCCGCTGTGATTAACCTTGTGGATGATGAAAGGACGCTAAAGCAAAACATTGTTCTTATTCCATGGTACAATAAACTTTTCCAAGAAGGCTGTACAATTGCTCTTAATATGGGTTTTGATTTTCGATCGGATAAATTTGGAAACAAATTAAACCAGGGAATTAAATTTATAATTGATCACAGGGGACCATATCTTGTTCATTGCCTGCAAGGCATAGACAGGACCGGATTCTTTGGTATGTTGTTAGAAATGGTAATGGGCGCTAGCAAAAATGAGATAATAGGCGACTATATGGCAAGTTTTTCCGGCAAGCCAGGATTTGAGAAAGAATCTGAATATTATAAACGCGAGCATAGTAATTTTGTCAAGGTATTACGGGAGTTAAACGGGGGAAAATCGGCAACAACCAAAGACCTGCCCGGCATGGCCGAAAAATATATCTTTGAAAATATCGGATTGCTTCAGTCGGAGCTTGATCGGCTGCGAATGGCATTATCAAAAAATCAAGGTTAAACCAAAATTGATACGACACAATGGAGTGTGGAGGAATGAATAAATATTTGTTGGAGTACAATAAAAATATGAGTAAATTATCTTTTAACAATGAAATAAAATATTTTGAATTTGTCGATGTAATTGACGATATGGATTTAACCCATTGCATAGATTATAAAAAAAGAGACGCCTATTTAAAAAGACATGGAAAACAATTGTTTGGAAAATTTAATGCGGGTAAAAATAAAAGGAACAAAATTCAAATTGAGATCAAACATGAGATAAAATATTTATCATATATTGAAAATTATTTCAAAAACGGAAAAACCGGCTTGTTAAAAAAATTATTAAAAACAATGCGACAATTTATAAGAGATATTTCAAAGTTGAAAATAATTATTACCATTAATGCTGTTAAACATAAATATTGCTTGTCTGAAGGCTTATCTATAGAATCGATAAATCAAAATATTATAGAAGGCGTAAGGAAAAGATGGTTGGAAGAACTTTCCCAAAAGGATATAGATACGTTATTGACTTCAACAGAAAGCATAGAAAGTGATGATGAATTTAAGATTGAAAACGGCGTACTGGTGGAGTACCGAGGGGAAGCAGTGGATGTGCATATCCCTAATGGGGTTGCCGGCATCGGGGGGTATGTCTTTGCCGGGCGTAGAAGACTGAAGGTCATAAGATTACCTCAGAGCCTTGCCACCATCGGGAAGGGGGCTTTTTCCTGGTGCAGCAACCTTATAGCGATACGAGTGAATAAAGCTAACCGCGTCTATGCAGGACGGAAGGGAGTACTGTTTAACAAAACTTTTACCGAACTGATCCGGTTTCCTGAAGGGAAAACCATATCAAGCTATAGTGTGCCGGACAGTGTTAGCGCCATTGGGAATTGGGCCTTCTCCAAATGCGGCAATTTGCGTTCCATAACCTTACCCGGAAGTCTTTCCAGTATCGGGGAAGGGGCCTTTTACGAGTGCAACATTAGTTCCATAACCTTGCCCGGGAACCTTACCACCATTGGGGACAGGGCCTTTTTGGGGTGCGGCGTACGCTCCATAATCATGCAAGCCCTAAAGCCGCCTGCGCTTAACGGCATTTTAGGGCATCGGCAACATACGCCCTCTCCGGTCATCCACGTTCCTCCCGTCGCCCTGGACGAATATAGGAACGCATCGGGCTGGAAAAACTACGCGGACAGGATACAGCCTGCGGAAGTTTAGGCATAGAGGATTTCAAGGCTTTGTCAAAAAAGAGCCCCGGATGCTGCTTTGCCTTCCGTGTGCTTCCCTGCCTTCCGTTGTTGCCCGCAAAGCCTATGCGGTATACTGTCCTGCAATGAACATCATCCTTTTTGAGCCCCACGAACTGGGCCGGCCCCTCCCCAGGCGGGATGCCCGGACCGTCCACCTGCTCAAAACCCTGCATAAAGGGCCCGGCGATTCCTTTGAAGCGGGGGTTCTGGGGGGCAGGCTGGGCGCGGGAATGATCGAGGCCATCAGCGCCGACGGCTCCCTGGTCTATTCCCTGAACCTGGACGCGGAGCCGCCGCCCCGGCTGTCCCTGCGGATCGCCGTGGGCTTCCCCCGGCCTATACAACTGCGCCGGCTCCTGCGGGATCTGTCCAACCTGGGCCTCCAGGCGGTGGACCTTATGGGGACCGACCTGGGCGAAAAAAGCTACCGGGACACCAGGCTCCTCGCCGACGGCGGCGCCCGGGCGGCGCTTGTCGAGGGGGCGGTCCAGGCGCGGGACACGGGCATACCGGAGCTGGCCGTCTACCCGAGCCTGGAGGACTGGCTGGAGGGGGCGGCCCCGGCGTTGTCCGGGGCGCTGCTCGTGGCCCCGGACAATGTGGCGCCCGCCGGGGCCATGGCGGATCTGGAGGCCCGGCGGCAGCCCGTGGCGCTGGCCGTCGGCTCCGAGCGGGGCTGGTCCGGCCGGGAGCGCCTGCTTTTGGAACAGGCCGGGTTTGCCCGGCTCTCCCTGGGGAAGCGGGCCCTCCGCACCGAGACCGCCTGTGTGGTGGCCGCGGCGCTGGCTCTGGAAAAAATCGGGGAACTCAGGTAAGGTTTATCCATGAACCAGGATCAGATTAAGGGGATACTCCTCTCCATAGCGGACGCTCCCATGGAATTTACGGTGATCCTCTCCGGCAAGAAAAGCAAAAAGGTCAACGGCCTTTACAAGCCGGACACCAGGGAGATCATCATCCATAACCGGAATTTCAGCGATGACAACCTGCTCCTGTACACCGCCATCCATGAATACGCCCACCACCTCCACGCCTGTTCCCTGGGCGGCTCCCTCCCCTCCCGGTCCCACACCACGGAATTCTGGGCCATCCTGCATGGTCTTTTGGAAAAGGCCGAAGCCGGGGGGGTCTACAAAAATGTCTACGCCGCGTCGCCGGAGCTTTCGGCGCTGACCGAAACTATCCGGGAAAAGTGCCTGTCGCAAAACGGCGGCCTGGTCAAGGAGCTGGGGATGCTGCTTCTCAAAGCCGGGGAACTCTGCGACGCCATCGGCGCCCGGTTTGAGGACTATATCGACCGGGTCCTCTGCATCCCCCGGCTGGCGGCCAAGACCGCCATCAAGATGTTCGAGTACGATCTCAACCCCTCCCTGGGATCCGACAATATGCGATTCCTGGCGGGGATCAGGAACGGCGAGGACCGGCGGACGGCGGAACAATCCCTCCTGGCGGGGAAGAGCCCGGACGCGGTTAAACGGGAGACCATGAAAAGGCCCTCTGAGGAGGATCCCCGGCTGAGGCTGGAAAAGGAAAAACTCCGGCTTGAGCGGACCATCAGCTCCCTGACTAAGCGCCTGGACGAAGTTGAGCGGGAGCTTGAAGACATAGGCTA
>JAITBE010000125.1 GCA_031283755.1 Spirochaetaceae bacterium | reverse complement strand
GGAAGCCTGGCATGGTAATAGGCGATGGGGTTAAGACCCGGTACAGAGCCGATAAAACCTAGCCCAGGGCAGTTTTAATTAACGATCAGGATCGTGTTGGCGGGGATATAACCTGCTTCCCGGCCCAGGGCAAAAGCATTTACTTTTTGATCGTTAAAATTTCCTTGAATTCACCGGAATTTCCAAGAAAAACTAACCACGAAGGACACAAAGGATGCATGAAGCACCACGTTATTCCTTCCTTCTGCGCCTTTGTGCGCCTTCGTGGTTAAAAATTCTTCAATGTTTTGGCAAATTTCAGCCTCTGAAAAGCAAATGCAGTGGCCCTGCTTCCCGACCGGCCCCCTATTCCCCAAGGCCCATCATCATTTATACTGTCAAAAAGGAGCCGTCATGCTTTATCCTAAACGGGAACAGCCCTTAATCCCGGAAGAATTTAAACGCCCCTCCAGCGAATATCGGGGTACGCCCTTTTGGGCATGGAATAACCGGCTTGATCGGGATGAACTGCTTTGGCAAATCGGGGAGCTTAAAAAGATGGGGTTCGGCGGTTTTCATATGCACGTGCGGACCGGCATGGCCACCGAATATTTGAGTGACGAATATATGGAACTGGTGAAGGCCTGTGTGGAAAAAGCCCGGAACGAGGGGATGCTCGCCTGGCTCTATGATGAAGATCGCTGGCCTTCGGGGGCGGCGGGCGGGCTGGTTACCCGGCAAAAACAGTACCGGGTCAGGCACCTTCTTTTAACCCGGAGGCCCTATGGCAGCGCCGCCGCCATGGGCCGGGAGAAATTCGCCAGTTCCTCCGCGATCCGGTCCGAAGACGGAAAGCTGATTGCCTGCTTTGATGTGAGCCTCAACGAAGAAGGGGAGCTGGAACATTACCGGCCCATTGGTGAGGGGGAACCGGCCCGGGGGATCAAACTTTACGCCTATAACGAAATCTCCCTTCCCAACCCCTGGTATAATAATCAAACCTATGTAAATACCCTGGACCCCCAGGCTATTCGGGAATTTATCCGGATAACCTATGAGCGGTACCAGAAATATTTTGCCGGGGATTTCGGCGGCATAATCCCGGCGATTTTTACCGACGAACCGCAGTTTTCCCAAAAGGGGACCCTGTTTTTCGCCCAAGAAGAACGGGACGTGATCCTCCCCTGGACGGATGATATTGCCGAAACCTACCGGGATGTTTATCCCGGGGAAGATCTCACCGGCGGCCTGCCGGAACTCCTTTGGGAGCTTCCCTGCGGGAGGGTCTCCCGAATCCGCTACCACTACCACGACCATATCGCCGAGCGTTTCTCCTCGGCCTTTGCGGATCAATGCGGCGCCTGGTGCGCCGGACACGGCCTTATGCTGACCGGCCACATGGACGAAGAACCCACCCTGGAAAGCCAGACCGGGCTGCTGGGGGAGGCCATGCGTTCTTACCGGTCTTTCCAGCTGCCGGGGATCGATATGCTCTGCGACTGGCGGGAGTTCACCACCGCCAAACAAGCCCAGTCCGCGGCCAGGCAATACGGCCGCCCGGGGGTACTTTCGGAACTCTATGGGGTTACCAATTGGGACTTTGATTTTCGGGGGCATAAACTCCAGGGAGATTGGCAGGCCGCCTTGGGGGTTACGGTCCGGGTGCCCCATCTTTCCTGGGTTTCCATGAACGGGGAAGCTAAACGGGATTATCCTGCCACCTTTAATTACCAGTCCCCCTGGTATAAGGAGTATCCCTATGTGGAGGATCACTTCGCCCGGATCGCTTCAGTCCTCACCAGAGGTAAGGCGGTGGTACGGGTCGGGGTAATCCACCCCATAGAGAGTTACTGGCTCCACTGGGGGCCCCGGGAACAAACCCAGACTGTTCGGGAACAGATGGACCGGAATTTTCTAGACCTCTGCGATTGGCTTTTGCGGGGGCTTATCGACTTTGATTATATCTGCGAATCCACCCTGCCGGGACTCTGCGATATGGCGGATATTCGGGAAGGGGCCGGTTTCCCCGTGGGGGAAATGTCCTACGATCTGGTTATTGTTCCCGGAATGGAAACGATCCGCTCCACCACCCTTCAACGGCTTGAGGCTTTTAGAAACGCCGGGGGCCGGCTTATCTTCCTGGGGAGTGCCCCGAAGTATATGGACGCGGAACCCAATGACCGCGGCCGGAAACTGCGGGAAGGGAGCGAATTTATCGGTTTTGAACGGCTGCCCCTCCTGGACGCCCTCCGGGGAGTTCGGGAATTGGAGATTAGGGACGAATCCGGCGCGGAAAAACGGGATTTACTCTACCAGCTTCGGGAGGAAGCTAATACCCGGTGGCTCTTCATCGCCCACGGGGATAAGCCGGTGAATCCCGATATTCCCGGGGCCTCCGCCATCCGCATCCGGATCCGGGGGGAATGGGCGGCGTCCCTTTACGATACCATAACCGGGGATATTACTCCTCTGGAACTAAACATTAGCCGGGGGTGGACCCTTATTGTCCGTCCCTTCTACGACCATGACAGTCTGCTCATCAGATTGGACAAAGGAATCTCCTCCGCGGTCCTTTCCGGCGGTTTCCGTCTTCCCGAATCCCCCCCGGCCCTCGACGGCTATAACGCCCCTGTCCTGACTTTACCCTGCCGCCGCTTTATCACTCCGGTACCCGTTACCCTTTGGGAGCCCAATGTTCTGCTTCTTGATATGGCCGAATATGCCCTGGACAATGAACCCTACCGTCCCCCGGAGGAGATCCTGCGGCTGGATACCATCCTCCGGCGGGAACTCGACTGGCCCCTGCGGCTTGACGCGGTGGCCCAGCCCTGGGTTGAATCCGATACCACTACCCCCCATACCCTCAGGCTGCGCTACACCTTTGAGAGCGAATTGGAGATAGGATCGGCGGAACTCGCCCTGGAAAACGCCGGGATTACCCGGATCACCTTGAACGGCGAACCGGCGGGCCCGGTAACGGGCTGGTATGTGGACCGCTGTATCCACAGGGTTAAACTCCCCCGGATCAAAGCAGGTCCCAATATTTTGTGCCTAAGCCTGCCCTATGGACGGAAGATAGATGTTGAAGCCCTCTACCTTCTGGGGGACTTTGGGGTTGAGGTCCGGGGAACCTGGGCGGTCCTGACCAAGCCGGTCCGTTCTCTTGCCTTTGGGGATATTACCCGCCAGGGGCTTCCCTTTTACGGCGGTAATCTGACCTATCACCTGGAAACGGAGCGTTCCGGGGACGGCTTTGAAATCGAGGCGGCCTGTTACCGTGGACAGCTCCTGCGGGTCAAGGTGGACGGCGAGGATAAGGGGATCATTGCCTATGCGCCCTACCGGCTTGCCCTTCAGGGACTTACCGGTTCCGGCCCCCATAAAATTGAACTTGAATATTTCGGCAGCCGGATCAATACTTTCGGCCAGCTTCATACCGTGGACCGCCTTTCCGGACATTGGTGGGGGCCGAATTCGTGGCGTTCAGTGGATTCCGCATGGACCTACGAATACCATTTTTGGCCCCAGGGGGTTTTGAAATCACCGGAGATTCGTTAG
>JAITBE010000123.1 GCA_031283755.1 Spirochaetaceae bacterium | reverse complement strand
CCAAATCCACTGCGATTTGGCATACCGGCTTTTCGTGCTTCTCCGCCAGCGCCACCGCCTCGGCCTTGAATTCCTTCGGGTATACCCGCCGTTCTTTGTCTTTCGTTCTCATCTTTTTCCCCTCTTCTGGTATAATTCCCGCTTATCTTTGTGTCTACCCGTTGGGGTAAGGTCCAGGTAATATATAAACTGGAAAATAATGATGTAAATGTAATCACGATAATAGGAAGAAGAAATGTGCAAGATATATTAACAAAAAAATTAATAAAATAAAAATGCCCGGAGATATTTCAAGAAATATAATTGAAGGTGAGATAATACCTGATTTTTTACCGCCGCCGGAGCAATTGGTTCGAAAAGAAGCCAAGGTGAAAATAACAATAACTTTAAACAGCAAGAGTGTTACATTTTTAAAAAAATATGCTGAGAAGCATAACATCAAATATCAAACAATGACAAATGAAGTATTGGATTTATATGTACAAAAATATAAGGATAGAATATAAATCTAAAAGTGCTGGACTTCGCATAGCGTACATTTATTTTTTACTACTCGAGCCTGTTCCAAAACAATCGATTTGGGAACCGGCCCAATCAGGAGCCTCGTTGGAGCAGGAAGGCAGCGTCTTCCTTAAAATCCGCGCCGATCACCTGTTCCCGGAGGGTTTCATCCTTGAGGACGGACCCGACGGCGGCAAGAAACTGGATGTGGGGGCCGGTGGTTTTTTTCGGGGAGATCACCAGAATAAAAAGCCGGGATTTCTCTCCGTCCAGAGATTCAAAATCGACCCCTTCTTTTTTGATCCCCACCGCCACGCATATATCCGTCACCGCATCGCTTTTGCCGTGGGGCAGGGCTATGCCGTGTTCCATGCCGGTACTCATGGTTTTTTCCCGCTGCAGCACGTCTCCCAGGGCTTCATCCCGGTCCAGGAGTTTCCCCTGGGAATACAGGAGATCCACCAATTCCGTGATGATCCCCTCCTTGGTATTCCCCTTGAGATCCAGGGCGATACAGCCGGGATCGATCAGGGAAAGGACCTCCTCCCGGGTCCGGCCCTGTAGGTTGGAGATTTCCTGTTTCATCGCCCTGGGATCCGACGAATTTTTCAGTTTTTGTATGGTATCATGCAGGCCCAGGATGACTTCGTACACCGCGGTTTTTACAAAGGGCATGTCCACCTGGCTGGTTTCTATGGTTACGGTACTTTCCCTTTTGGTGATGGAAAGGGCAATATCCCCCTTCCGGGCCTGGGAAAGGCCCTCGTCGATATTCATCATCTGCACGTAAAACCCCTCGGTCTTGAGGTCCTTGAGGAGGGTGTCGAGGACCATGCCGGCGATCTCGTCGAAGTGGAATTCCCAGACCGCCGCGGCGGAATTGTCCCCTTTAACGGGTTTTTTGGTCCCGGGCCCGGAAATTTTGAGGAACGCGCTTAACAGCGGGGGCGCGGCCAGGGTGGTAGCCAGGGTCATGAGGATGATCACCGCGAAAAGCTGGTTGTCCAGAACCCCCGAAGCACGACCGATGCCGGCGATGATCAGGGCCACCTCCCCCCGGGGAACCATCCCCGCCCCTATCCGCAGGGCCCCCCGGCCGTTAAAGCCCATCAGCAGGGCCGGGCCGCCGCAGCCGGCTATTTTGGCCAGGATCGCCCCGGCGGTGTACAGGGCCCCAAAGGAAAGCACCCGGAGGGAAAAAATCTCCCCCACATTGACCATCATCCCCATCACCGAAAAAAAGACGGGGACAAAAAACTCGTACAACCCCCGGAGCCGCTCCTGAATAACCGCGGCAATATCGGTTTTGGAAAGGGAAAGCCCCGAAATATAGGCGCCGATGATCATGGCCAGCCCTTGTTTTTCAAAAATCCCCGCCAGAATCAGGGCAAGGCCCAGGGCAAGGATGGAAAAATCAAAGCTGTGTTTAAAAAATTTAAGGAAGGCGGCGATTTTTTTTGAAAAAACAAGGCCCAGGACGGTAAATCCCAGCCAGATACCAAAGGCTTTTCCGGCAATACCCAAGATGCCGGCGGCATTTACGGAACCATGCCCCCCGGTGATCACCGCCACGACCCCAAGGACCACCGCCAGCATGATAATCCCCAGGACATCGTCGAATACCGCCGCGGCAAGGATGGTTACCCCCTCGGGGGAATCCATCCGTTTATGGTCCGAGAGGATCCGGGCGGTGATACCCACGGAGGTAGCGGTGGAAAGGATCCCCAGAAAAAGGCACCGGGGATCCATAAAGGAAGTTTGGAGCAGGACAACCCCGGTAAGATCCCCAAGAACAAAGGAAAAAACCACCCCCCCGATACCGATGACCCCGCCGGCCAGGGAATACCGGAGGAAAAGCCCCAGATCCGTTTCCAGGCCGGAGGCAAAAAGCAGAATAATTGAAGCTACCGTGGCAAAGGCGTACAATTCGGCGCCGACCGCCAGGGCTCCTGTTTCCAGGGGAAAAATCCCCCGGGGGAAACCCGGCAGGGCCAGCCCCCCCAGGGCATAGGGGCCGATGATGACCCCCGAGAGGAGCTCCCCCAATACCGGGGGAATTCCCAGCCCCTTGGCCAGCCTGCCGCAGATACGGACCGCGAAAATAATAAACCCAAGCTGTAATACCAGTTCCGCCATCCGCTCACTCATGCTCACGTCCTTTAATATAAAAATTATGCTATATGAGCCTGTTCCAAAACCCGGTTGGTTTTGGAACAGGCTCCCGAAAAACCGGGCTAAACACCAATAATGCCAATAATATTACCGTTTTAACTCCGGTTTTTCTATTACATCTAAGGTTGCTGTTCCAAAGCTGAAGTTTTGGAACAGCCTCATATATTAAAAAATGCTTCAATAGCCGGGCAATTCAAGGCGTATACACTTTTTCTCCCCGCATTAGGAGTATCCGCAAATTTGCAAATTCACAAAAAAAATGAAAAAATCGCGGTGGGGTCTGATCCCGGCGGCGGGATACCCGGGGGAGGCTGTCCGTCCCTACGGTCCGGCGCTTTTTTCGTCTTTTTTTGAAGCACACGGCACGGCAACTCCTTATTAGTAGCATGAGACAGTTACGTGTATTGGGACAGGATGTCTGGTACGAAGTCCGCTCCCGGGTCAACAACCGGGAGCCCCTCTTCCGCCGCGGTTCGGCCCTGGCGATCTTCGCCCGGGTGTTTCGGGAGACGGGGCTCCGGTTTAGGTCGCGGTCCGCCGCCTGCGGCTTGAAGATGACTGGCTGCGGTTTTACATCAAGCCGGTTGAAGGGCTTGAACTGCCGGAGATCATGCGCCACAGGAAACCCCAA
>JAITBE010000053.1 GCA_031283755.1 Spirochaetaceae bacterium | reverse complement strand
CAGGGCAAAAGCATTTACTTTTTGATCGTTAAAATTTCCTTGAATTCACCGGAATTTCCAAGAAAAACTAACCACGAAGGACACAAAGGACACAAAGGATGCATGAAGCAACACGTTATTCCTTCCTTCTGCGCCTTTGTGCGCCTTCGTGGTTAAAAATTCTTCAATGTTTTGGCAAATTTCAGCCTTTGAAAAGTAAATGCTTTTGCCCTGATAGCCTGACCTTGTTCCCGGCCCCTGGAGGCTTGAACGGAAGGTCAGCATAAAATCCAGGATGATGGGTGTAGCCTGGTATGAACCGGACGCGACGAATCAAGCGCTTTACCCGGAAAGGGGGCCGCCAAAAAAAAGTTCTTCCAGAAAGGCCGCGGCCCCCTCTTCCGCGTTGGAACCGATCCGGAAGTCCGCGGCGGCCAGCACCTGGGGTTTGGCATTGGCCGGGGCGGCGGAAAAACCCGCGGTTTCAAACAGGGGAAGGTCGTTTTCTTCATCCCCCAGGGCGATAAGTTCCCCGGAACTAAGCCCCAAATGGTCCATGGCTAATTTGAGTCCCCGGCCTTTGGAAACTCCCGGGGACATTATCTCCAAAAAGGAAACATGGGTCCGGGTCATATAGATCTTCCCGCCAAACTGTTCGGCTAGGAGGGGCCTGATGACATCCTGTTGGGCGGGCCCGGTGATGAACATCCCCTTAATACAGCCCGGACAGAGCGGATCGGCCAGCGCTTCCTTTAAATCCCCAATGACCGCCTCTATGCCCGTATGATTCCGGTATAAATCGGTTTCTTCGGCCCGGTACTCGGCCATCAACAGATCCCCTCTTCCGTCCCGGGCGCCGGGAAAATAGATCTGATAGTAAACCCCCATTTTCCGGGAAAGATCCACGCAGAAATTCGCCGTATCCTTATCCAGCAGGGAGAGGGAGAGGACCGTTCCCCCGGGCATATCCGCCACCTTGGCCCCGTTAAAATACACCATGGGCCCCCGGGCATCCAGGGCGGCCCGGTACGGTTCGGCCCCTTCTACGGAACGGCCCGTACAGATGATCACGGCGATTTCCCGGTTTAGACAAGCCTTGAGAACCCGGAGGGTACGGCCGCCGAGACGGGTATCCGGGGTCAGGACGGTTCCATCCAGATCCAAAGCCAGGGCCCTGATACGGGCCGGATCAATTTTTATCGTGTTTCGCATATCCGGAATTTACTGTAGATTAGGACTTTCTCATAGACCCGGAAGATTTTTTTCGATATAGTTATCTTATGAAAATAAAACGGAGCTGGCTTCTCAGAATTGTCGCGGGGATAGGCATTTTTATCATTCTATACAGTCTTGTCCGGCATTTTTTCGGGTTTAGTTTTGGCGAGCAGGCGGAAAAATATATGTTTGATACCCTTACCTTCATTGCCCTGGGGATTTTTTTGTATAATCGGAAACTGGCTGCCGATGAAAAGCGGGAAAAGAAGGCGGACGAACAGAAGCCCTCTGCCTGAAGGATTGTTCCTATCCGGTTTGCAGAGGAGCCATTTATCATGAGGACCATCCGGTGAGCAAAAAATTCATAGCCGGGATAATAGTGTTATTATTTCTCAGGAATTTTCTTTTCGCCCGGGATGTGGAGATCTTTGTGGAGGATATCGATCTGGAACTGCCCCTGGAAGGGGCGGTGATCCTATCCTGGGACGGCACGGAATATACCTGTGACGAAGGGGGCCGGGTCATGGTGACGGTTCCCGATGATCGCCCGGTGGCGCTGCGGATCATCTATCCCGGCTATGAAAGCCGGCGCTTGACCATACCCCTTACCGGGGACCGGTTTGACGTAGCCTTGCGTCTGGGCGGGGACATCATGGAGGGCCGGGAACTGGTAATAGAAGCCCGGCGGCCCGGGGCCAGCGAGACCAAAAGCGGCCGGAGCGTGGCCATTACCGGGGAAAATTTGGCCCGGACCGCGGAGATTGGGATTGTCCAGGATGTTATGACCTCCATAAAACTCCTCCCCGGGGTGGGATACGCCGGCTCCTTGAGCGCCATGCCCTCCATCCGGGGGGGAGAACCCGGGGACCTTATGGCGGCCCTGGACGGATTTTATATCAGCCAGCCCTACCACTGGGGAGGGATCGTTTCGATCTTTGATCCTCAAATGGTAGAAAGCGCCCAGCTTTCTCACGGGGTGTTTTCGGCCCGGTACGGCCATACCATATCGGGACTGTTGGAGGTAAACTCCAAAAAGCCCTCTTCTTTGGAAACGGAACTGGACATCGGCATTTCTACCAGCGCGGTCAACCTGAACCTCTCTTTTCCTTTTGGGGGGAAGGGAGGGCTCTTGGCTATGGGAAAGGTTACCTATTGGGATCCCTTTGTATGGCTGGCAAAGCAATTTGTCCCCGAGGTACGGTATATCCGGGTCGCTCCCTATATACGCAGCGTCGCCCTGACGGGAAATTACCGGTTCACGCCGGATCTGGAATTGACCGCCACCGGCTTTTTCGGCGCCGACGGGGCCAGCGCCTTTTACGACACGGCGTATGATTATACGGCTGTCTCCAGCAAAAACACGATGAGTTTTGACTGGAAAAACGGGCTCGGCTTCCTCAACACGGGTCTTACCTATAACCCCCGGCCCACGATGATCCTCAAGGCAAACGCCGGGGCGGGATTCTTACAGACCGCGATGGAGGGATATATACGCAATGATGTTTTTGTGTATTATTCCCCGGAATTTAAAAATCAGTATCATGTTTCCGGCGATTATTATCATATCGATCGTTTACAAAACATGGCCCTTACCACCACGACCGTCAACCTACAGGGACGGATGGATTTTGACTGGGAGCTGGGCAGCGGTTTTCTTTTTGCCGCCGGGGTCCAGGAACTGTACTCCCAATGGATTCAAGATGAAAATTTCCGGGTCTTTATGGAACGGCCCAAAGAAGAGTTGATCCAATTCGGGCCCCCCTATACAACGAAAGTGCCCGACGGAGGGTATGCGAGCTTTTTGGCGGCGATTCCTATTAATGTCCACAACCATGGTATAACCACTTCCGCTTATTCCCTTCTGGAATATTCCGGTCCCCGTAAAATCTTTGGGGCGGAATTGGGGCTCAGGATGGATCACCTCTATTTTATCGGCCGGGATTTTACCATCCAAACCACGCCGGTTTTTAATCCCCGGCTGAACCTGGATTTTAATGTCCTTAAGGACAAAGGCCCCCTGGACGCCTTAAGTTTTACCCTGGGAACCGGGCTTTTTTCATCCCAAAATGATTTAATTTCTTTTATCAGCGCCCAAAACGGGATAAAGGACTTTGAACTCACCCAGAACCGATCCTGGACCAGCATAGCCGGAACCAAGATCGATTTGACGGGGGGCTTTACCATTACGCTGGAGGGATACTTTAAATACGTCTTTAATCGGGCCTATGAAGGATTGGATCTGACCCCCTCAGGGTCCCGGACGGCGGGCCATTTTGACGGAGAAGGTTTTATTTCGGGTTTTGATATGATGCTCCAAAAATTCGAGTCCCGGTTTTGGGACGGGTGGATCTCCTATTCCTTTGTGTATGCCCGTTACCGGAATCCCTCCGCTAAATCCGATGAATTGACTTCCGGAGCCGATGTGAACGGCGATTGGTATTATCCCTCCTTTCACCGTTTTCATACCCTTAATCTGATCCTGAATATTAAGCCGGTACGGTTTATCAACATCGCCTTCCGTTTCGGGTTAGCCAGCGGAACGCCAAAGTCCGATACGGGCCCTATCCACGCGGCCCCCTTGTTGTTGGAGGACGGCGAGACCCTCGTGGAGGTGTACAAACGGAGCGCCCGCTATTCGGATACCAATCGGATGCCCTGGGCTATACCCCTGGATATGAAATTTTCCTGGTATTTCTTCAATTCCCGGAACAAGGTTCAGGGGGAAGCTTATCTGGGGCTTGAGAATCTGCAAACCCTTTTTTACAAGCCCAAGGGGTACACCACCTTTAACCGGTATACTGGTCAGGAAGATGAGGGGAGCAATACCGCAACCTATAGTTTGCCCATACCCATGATTTCCTTTGGGTATAAGTGGAGTTATTGAGGAGCCGGGTATGAGGAGAGAAAAAACAGGGGAAAAGCGGTTTTCTCAAAGCCCGGCTGGTTTTGGAAGATGTTTCTCCCGCGGTTGTATGCCTGGTTTTTCAGGTAAATCTCAGGCGGCTTTCCCCCAAACCAAAGGTTTGGGAAGGTTTCAAAACTCCGCCTTGATTCGTTGCGAAGGGTCCATACCCCAAAACCCGCTTATGCGGGGGAGCCTTGCGACGGAACCAAGGGTAAGGACCCTGAGTCAAATACCTTATGAGAACAACATACCCCGTCCGCTTGCGGCGGGGTTGTTGATTCGTTGCGAAGGGTCCATACCCAAGAGCCCGCTTGCGGGGTTGCTGCTTATCGCCGCCTTAGTGGTCCTTTGCTCCGGGTGTTCCAGCTTGGTTAATCTGGGCGGCCGGGCCCTGGACGGGTCGGCCTTTCAGGAAAAAACCCTGGCCCGGTACCGCAGTCCTGCCGTGGAGGGACTGGGGAAGGTCGAGGTCCGGGAAGTCCGGGAAAAAACAGGCGGCCGCTCCGTCACCATTTCCCCCGGTGTGATGCCGGCCCTGGTTTTTATTGGTTCCGCCCCCGAGGCAGGGGAGTTCCGCCTTAATTCCCTGCGATTTCTCTCCTCCCATACCACGGGGTGGAACGAATTTACCCGGGAAATCTCCGGGAACGGCGTTTTTAGGGTCGAAGGGGACCAGGCGGCGCTGCGGCTGAATGGACCTGTGGATCCCCTGGATATAAGTGAGGGAAAGATACGGCTGAAAGATACCCGGCTTATGGGGGAGGAGGCGCTCCAGGCCCTGCGTAACCGGGAGGAGCGGATCACCGCCCTCGTCCAATGGATGTACTCCCAGGACGGGGTCCCGGTTTTTGCCAACCAGAGATCTTTTGAAAGGTACTGGAAGCCCATTCTGTTCCCCGAGCAAGTCTCCAAAAAAAAGCGCCCCCGGACCTGGAACGAAGCCGGCGCGGTATGGGCCAGGGCCGAGGATATCCGGTGGAATATACGGTATACCGAAATCCTGTTCCCCAAAGAATTACAGGAGGTACGGAATTCAGGCACCCTGCTTCGGGACTGGGAGGAGGCCCTTTCCTGGATATATCTGGAATACGAATGGGATCGGATTATAGCCCTGTTGGGCGAAGAAATTCAACTTATAAAAGTTAAGTGAGGTAGGATATATATGAATACCGGACAGGGAGGGTTTTCGTTATTAAGCTTTTTTCAGATGGGGGGCATTTTTATGTGGCCGCTTTTGGCCTTTTCAATTGCCACCGTCGCCATTGCCCTGGAACGAGCCCTCTATTTATTGTACCATGACTTGCGGATAAACGACCTTAAAACGCGGGTGGAGGAATATATCAAAGCCGGGGATATCCCCGGGGCGCATAATTATCTGGCCGCTTTGTCCAAACGCCGGATCGGCGCCCGGATCCTTCTTACCCTGGTGAACCAGTCCCGGCTTTCCGAACACCTGATAGAACGGGCCGTAGAAACCGAGGCCGTGAGCCGTATCAATTCCCTGGAAAGCGGGTTCAACTTCCTGACCGCCCTGGGGTCCCTCTCGCCCCTGACCGGCTTCCTGGGTACGGTGTCGGGGATGATCGGGGCCTTCAAATCCATTGCCGAAGCCACCGATGTAAACGCCCAAATCGTGGCCAATGGTATTTACGAAGCGCTGATCACCACGGTCTTCGGCTTGATCATTGCCATCATCGCCATGGTTTCCCATTCCCTGCTTACCCATGTGGTGGATAAGTTCGCCGCGGAGGTGGAACAGGCCTGCTCGGAGCTTATCACGGAATTGGCCATAACCGGCGCGGGAAAACCCCAAACCCGCGCCAAAACCGGAAGCCGGCGCCCTCACCGGATAAATCCATGAAGCTCCACCACCGGAAACGGGAGCCCCATGAAGACTCAAGCGCCTTAAGCGACCTGGCCTTTCTTTTGATCATTTATTTTATCGTTATTGCCGGTTTTAATGTCAATAAGGGATTTTTGATGAACCTTCCGGCCCGGGATTCCACCCGGTTCATCCTCAAGGATGATCTTCTACGGTATGAGCTGGACGGGTCCGGCCGGCTGCTGTTCCGGGGCGAGGTCAGAGAGCCCGCTGTTGCGGAACAGGAGCTCCGTTCCGCCCTGGGGTCCAACCCCAACCTGGCGGTGGTCCTTACCGTGAACCCCCAAACCCCCTGGCAGCGGGTGGTTTCTTTTGTGGAACTAGCCCAGAAGCTACAGGTGGATTCCTTTTCTTTTACCATGAAGGATGAAACCGTAAAAGATGAAAATTAACCGGCCGAGAAAAAAATTAATTGTCCCCCTAAACGCCATGTCCGATGTGGCCTTCCTCCTCCTCATTTTTATCATGCTGGTCTCCCTGATCAACTACCGCAAGGAGGTGAAGATCGCCTATCCTGAGGGGGAAACCGCCAAAAAGGTGAGTGTCGAAAAAAATCTGGAGATTTGGGTGGACCGGCAAGGTTCCGTTTATTTGGACGGCGTTCCCTGCGGTCTTGGGGAGGTGGAGATTGCGGTGGAGGAACTCTACCGTAATGCCCCGGAAACCCGGATCCACCTCATCGCCGACCGGAATACCCCCTTTGTCCACATCAACCAGGTTCTGAAAATATTACAATTCCTCCAGTACCGGGTGGTGAGTTTTGTGGTGAAAGATGCGTAAATCAAGCCTTCTCCGGCCAGCCATCTTCCTTTTCGCTGCCCTTATCCATGGGATACTGCTTTTCTACTTTGTGATCTATATTGAACCTTCCCTGAACGAGCCGGAACCGCCCCTTACGGTAATGAAGCTGGTGGACATTCAGGAAGAGCTTCCCCCGCCTCCTCCTCCACGGCCGCCCCCCGCCGAACCGTTGCCGGCGGTCGAAAATGTGGTAGAAACCATCGCGGAAAACATGACCGTCGTGGAGGAGGTGCCGGAGGAACAGATCCTGGTCGATCCCGGCGCCCTGACCGCTCCGGTAACCATAACCGCCCCGGAGCCGGAAACCTATATGCCCCAAAACAAGATCTCCAAACCGCCGGCTTTTTCCGAAGAGGCTATCAAAAAAGTGTTGAGTTATCCATCCATTGCCCAGCGCTCGGGGATCGAAGGTTCGGTGATCCTGGAACTTTTCATTGACCGGAAAGGGGTCGTCCAGCGGGTTTCCGTCCTTAAAGAAACCCCCCCCGGCAGGGGTTTTGG
>JAITBE010000297.1 GCA_031283755.1 Spirochaetaceae bacterium | reverse complement strand
ATAAATCCGGAGTTGTTATGAAAAAGAAAATTGTTCTCGCCTATTCGGGGGGCTTGGATACGACGGTAATCATCCCCTGGCTCAAAGAAAACTACGACTGCGATATCGCGGCGGTTTGTGTAGATGTGGGACAGGAGGCGGATTGGCAGACCATCAAGCAACGGGCCCTGGATACCGGGGCGGTTTCCTGTGTGGTGGTTGATGTAAAACAAGAATACGTGGAGGACTATGTGTGGCCCGCCCTTAAGGCTAACGCTGTCTACGAGGATAAGTACCTCTTGGGGACCTCCACCGCCCGGCCTCTTATTGCCAAGGTCCTGGTGGAACAGGCCCGGAAAGAAAAAGCCGTAGCCATAGCCCATGGGGCCACCGGCAAGGGGAATGATCAGGTCCGGTTCGACCTGGGGATCATGGCCTTTGCCCCGGACCTGGAGATCATCGCCCCCTGGCGGACCTGGGATATCAAAAGCCGGGAGGAAGAAATCGAATACCTGAAAAAGCGGAAGATCCCGGTGCCCATGAAAAAAAAACAATCCTACAGCCGGGACGACAACCTCTGGCACGTCTCCCATGAGGGTCTGGAACTGGAGGACCCTTCCAATGAACCCCTCTTGGGGAATATGCTCGAAATGTCGGTTTCCCCGGAAAAGGCCCCCAACAAGGCCGAATACGTGGAAATTGAGTTTGAGAAGGGGATCCCCGTGGGAGTGAACGGCCGCAAGCTGGACGGGGTGAGCCTGATCCAGGCCCTGAATAAAATCGGCGGCGCCCATGGGGTGGGAATCGTGGACCTGGTGGAAAACCGGGTGGTGGGGATGAAAAGCCGCGGGGTCTATGAAACCCCCGGGGGCAGCATCCTCTACTATGCCCACCAGGAGCTGGAACACCTCTGCCTGGACCGGCAGACCTACGCCTTTAAACAGCAGGCCGCCCTGAAGATGGGGGAACTCATCTACGGGGGTCTCTGGTTTACCCCCCTCCGGGAAAGTATTTCCGCCTTTGTGGATGTTACCCAGCGGACCGTGACCGGTACGGTACGGCTTAAACTCTACAAGGGGTCCATATCCGCCGCGGGGGTCACCTCACCCTATTCCCTCTACAATGCCAGCATCGCCAGTTTCGCCACCGGGGAACTCTACAACCACGCCGACGCCAAGGGCTTTATCCGGCTGTACGGCCTCCCCGTGCTGGTTCGGGCCATGATGGGAAACGGAAAGGACCGGAAAAACGGCCCCAAGGGACAAACCCGTACCGGCAAAGCCGCCCGGAAAACTCCGCCGGAAACTGCCATTGACGCCAAGTCCAAGGGGACCGCGGGGTAGGGCGGACGCTGACAGACCAATATGTTATACTAAACCTATGAAAACACGGACAAGCTTTCCCCGGACCTCTCTGCCGAGGATCTACTTTATCGACGCCCGGATCGCTTCCGGGCAGTATCCAAATACCGCCGGTCTTGCGCGGGAATATGAGGTGAGCGAGTCTACCATAAGCCGCGACATAGAACTGATGCGGGACCGTTTAAACGCGCCCATAGAGTATAACGCCTTAAACCGCGGTTATTACTATACTGAAAAAACCTACCGCCTGCCCGCCGGTTATGTTTCGGCCCAGGATATGTTCGCCCTGGGTATGGTGAAAAACCTGCTTGCCCTGTACCGGAATACACCCCTCTACGACGCGGCGGCACAGCTTATGGAGAGTATAACCGCCCCCCTGACCGCGGACAATGGCTCCCGCTGGTACGAAGATCGTGTTGTGGTTCCCCCGGCTCCGTCAATCATTCTTCCCCCGAATGTCTGGGAAACCATTATTAGCGCCCTTCGGCAAAATCGGATTATCACCTTTGAGTATACCGGTATTTGGAATAATCAAACGGAAAAGCGCCGGGTCAGGCCATATCAATTGCTTTTTGACAGCGGAGTTTGGTATCTCTACGGTTATGCGGAAGAACGGAAGGCGGCAAGAATATTTTCCCTTCCCCGGATTCATCATATCAGCCTTACCGAAGATCGATTCACCCTTCCTGCGGACTTTGACTACCGCAAGCAGGATGACACTTCATATTTTGGCGTATTTGCCGGGGAAAAGAGACAGAAATTTCTTATCGCCTTTTATGATGAATCGGCAATTTGGGTTCTGGACCGGCATTGGGCCGCGGATCAAAAGACAGAAGAATCTGATGGCGGGGTGCTTATTCGCTTTAGCAGTACCCAATACCAAAAGGTTCTTGAGTGGGTTCTCTCCCGGGGCTGTACGGCGGAACCCCTGGAACCGCAGGAACTGGTCAAAGACTGGAAGCGGCATATCACCGGATTGCGGAAGCTTGCAGGGAGGAGATGAAGATAATCTATTCATCATCGATAGGTAAAAGAGCATGGCATCGGTGCCGTTAAACGCGCCCCGTCGGATACCGGTAATTTCCAGAGTATCGGATATGACAAGAATTCTGCAGAAACCATTTTCCGCCATTTTTCCCATTACGGCGATATGACGCTTACAGTTATTAACCGCGCTTCCGGCGCGAAAGGCCGGGCGCGGTACAGCCGGGAGAGAACCCGCTCCAATCCCTTGTGATATTGGGCGCCGGAAAAATAGACGACAACACCGTCATCGGTATCCTCTATCTCCTATCGGCAGCCCGTTCCTGAACCCACGCCGTTGAATCATCATAAAAGACGATGATAAATTGCTGCCGCTCGCCTCCGGCAAAAACACCGCATAGTGGTCTATCATATAACGATGGACTGAAAGTTTTTGATAAAAAGTACCGGCTTCAAAACCCGGTTGGTACGGGAATTTTGTTCCCGATGAAACTGGTTTTCGAAAAAGCGGTCTAAGGCCTGTTTTTTTCATCAAAATTCAGGTCATGTACAATTGCTTTTGGCAATGACAAAATAAGATAAAAGAAGTAATTTTATAAAGAGGACAGTACTGCGCCTAACAGGCCGGTATACGCCGTTGTTGGGCGGCTCCGGGGTTCATGTACCTAGGCCGCTATGCTCCCACTGCTTGTTCACCCGCCTTTGGGCGGTAGGTTTCTTTATAGTGCCGCTTGAACATCACATGGATCCGAAACGTTATGCAACATTTTTTCATCCCAATTTGTCGTCGCAGGTACCATCCAAGACATCTGGAATTTTTGTAATTTTTTCATAA
>JAITBE010000036.1 GCA_031283755.1 Spirochaetaceae bacterium | reverse complement strand
CCCGGTGGTACCGTAACCGGCAGCAGTGATTATGCGATCACCGTTACGGTACCCAATGATCCCGCCTATAACAACCCCGGCGCCAGTTCCGTCAAAAAGGGGGTGTTTACCGAGGGCCGTACCGTTCCTATTGATAGTTTTGCCATGGCAAAGTACGAAACTACCCGGACGCTCTGGTATACCGTAGCGGCCTGGGCCCTGGCAAACGGCTATCAGTTTCAGAACCCCAACGCTGCCGCCCCCGGGGGAAGCAACGGTAATCTTCCCGTTACCGGTATTAGCTGGCGGGACGCCATAGTGTGGTGCAACGCCTATAGCCAAAAGGAGGGGAAGGAACCGGTGTACCGTTCCGGCGGGTCCTTGTTGAAAAATTCTACCGATGCCGCGGCCTGCGACAACGCGGTGATGGACAAAACCAAAAACGGGTACCGCCTTCCCACGGAAGTTGAGCGGGAATTTGCCGCCCGGGGGGGAGACCCCGGACAGGCGGCCTGGATGTTTACCTACGCGGGAAGCAATGCCCCGGATACCGTCGCCTGGCATCACGGCAATTCACCCTTTCAAACTAAACCGGTGGGTACCAAAACCGCAAACAGCCTGGGAATCTACGATCTTTCCGGCAATGTCCAGGAATGGTGCTGGGACTGGATGGATTGGGCCGTGGACGTAACAACGGCAACCCCTGTGGACGGCGCTTATCACGGAACCATGGCCGGCCAAAAGCCCTTTAACGGCGGCGGGGCGGGCTCCAATGTAACCATGTCCTCGGTGGTCTACCGTTGGGGTTATGAACCGGGATACACCGACGGCTATGTCGGGTTCCGGGTGGTTTGTAAACCATGAACTGATTGGGGGCCTACGGCCGGTGTTTCCCTTCCTGTCCTTTTCCCGCATCCCGGCCCGATTTCCCCCCAGGGCCGGTAAATTACCGGCCCTGGGGAAAGGCTCACCGTTTACGCCGAAAAACCCGGTAGTTAATGGCGGGAAAAATATTGTGCTGCCGTTCCAGATTAGTCAGCCATTCGGTACTAATATAGTTGCTTCCCAGGGATTCATAAATGGTGGTAAAATTTCGCAGGGCCCCTTCAATTTGGCTCCGGGCGTATTCGGGAGATTCTCCCTTATAGAGCATCTTCGCCCAGTCGGACGCCTGGGCCAGGAGGATCTCCCGGGCGGCCTGATTCAGCGCCCGCTCCTTGAGCCCTGTATCATCGACAAAACGTTCGGCCAGTTCTATCATCCGTTCCAGGGAACGGATCACATGACGGTATATCCAATCGTTTGAGGCATCCAGCCACATTTCGGCGTATCCATTGACCCCCCAGGAGGAAAATTCAGGAACCACCGCGGCATAAGAACCGGGGGGTTGTTTATACAGGTACTCCGAGGGGTTCATAAATTGAATCTCTTCTTTTTGGGTCCCTTCCCGGAACAGGGCCTCAATAAACTGCGGCCCCTCATACCAGCAGCGCCCAAAGACATCCGCGTCATAAGCGCAAAGACTTATGGCGGTCTCATCCATATATTTCTCGACTTTTTTAAACCGGGAGATACGGTTTTCCAAAAATATCCGGGCATGTTCCCGGGCCTTGTCCAAGGCCGATTCAGGATCGTAGAGGGGCTTGGGAACGGCCGCCGGAGCCTGGGGATTCCCCTGGCTCCGGTACTTAAACCCTGTCCGGGCACGAACTCCGCCGGGGCCTAAAAAGGACTTGATCGCCTCCACGGGAAGCTCATATCCCACATCATCCCGGCGATCCTGATACAGGGGATCGAAGGGGAAACCCGTCTCCGGTTCCGTAAGATCCCGGACTGCGTAATGGTCCCGGGACAAGAGCAAAATCCCTGAGGGGGTTTTTGCCGGATAAAAACTCCCCCGGACCGGCGGAGGGGTCCCCAAAAAAAGAGCATGGGAATCAATGACGGTATAGCTGAATCCATAGGAGCGGATCTGCTTGTCCAGTTCATCATTCCAGCCGAGTTCCGGGAGCCAGAACCCCTGGGGATTGATATCAAAAAACCGGCGATGGGACGCAATCGCCACCTCAAGCTGGGCCTGAGCCGCTTCGGCATAATTGGTATAAAAGGGCAAAAACGCATAGGTGGCGGCGGTGGTTAACAGCTCCACCTTTCCCTTTTTTTGATAATAGTCAAATGTTTTAAGAATATTCCTCTCATACCGCTCGGTAAAAAGAATCCGCCTATCCACCGCCTTGTCGTAAAAAAGCCGGGAAAGTTTCTGCATCGCCGGATCTCCCTCGGTCCGCTTGATCTCCTGAAAGCCGAATTCGATTTGCCGGTCGGTAAATTCCAAATATTTTTGGATCAACGACCCATCGCTTAACATGTGGCAAAGGGGAGGAGAAAGGGAAAGGGCCAGCCGGAAAGGAACATGATCCGCGTCCAGGCGATCAAGCGTTTCCAGTAAGGGAAGATAGGTTTCGGAAAGGGCTTCAAAAAAAGAACGTTCTTCTATTGACCAGGGCTGGCCGGCAGGGTGGATAAAGGGCGCATGCATATTCAATACCATAGAAATAATATGGCGTTTATTCATAATCAATCCCTTTAGGAATTACCGCATTGATGAATACGGGATAAACGATCTACGTTACGGAGGATCCGGAGTTCATCAATTCCGGATAATTGCACCAGGGTCTCTTCGGTGTTTTTCCCGCTTGTCCATTCCGGAAGATTGAGCAGTTTCGGCAGCTTAAACGGCCGCGACACGGCTAAAACTATTTCCGCTCCCCCCCGGGTAACGTCAATTTCCACCCGAAATCGTCCCCCCGTGGGGGGAAAACCAATATACCAGGCGGAATCCCCGATGCCTACGGGGATACAAAAAGAATCATCCGGGCTGAAGTTGGGTCGTTTTTTATCGGTCTGGGGAACTATTTTCAAATGATACCCCTCAAAATCACCGGCCCCTTCATGGAGGTTCTTATCATAATTTTTGATTTCCCAAAAAGTATAAACCCAAAGGGGGTCCCGAAGCAGCACATCAATATACGTAATATTGTACTGTTTGGGGACCGGCGCCGGCTCCGGCAGATCCATATCCCTCAGGGGAATTTCACTTTCCCGCCCGGAATCATCGGTATCCTCACCCTCGGGATCCAATAATTCTTCTACAATAAAAACCCGTTCCGTACCCGGGGGAATATCCACCCCATAATTATCCGCCAGTTTTACCAATTCAGCGGTAGTTAAACTTTCCAAATAGGATCGTGTAAGCCGATAATCACCCATATTTCGTTGATAATGAGAAAAAGAACGGTCATTGTCAAGGAGGTCTTACCGGAATGTAAATTTATCCTTATCATGAAAAATCTCGGTTTTTATTTCCGTTACCGGTACCCATTGGACCAGGAAGGATATTTCCGGATTCAATTTATACACCGGATAGATCCCGGTACTATCCAGATAGGGGGTCATGATCATTTCCAGTTTCGCGTTCCAATCCCCCAAATGGTGCAGGGCGGTAAGTTTTATCGATTTTAATTTAAATCCCGAAGATTTCCTGAGTTCTTCTCTGTCAAACCTGAAGGAATTCAACAGATCCACAAACACGTTTTTCTCTCCCGGTAAGGTAATCGGAAAATTGACAAAGGGAAGGTCTTGAAAATACCGGAAAATAACGGCGTTTTCCGATGTCGCGTCCAGGGACAGATCAAGAAAATTGGTAACCCCCATGGTAAACCCCAGTGAAAAAGTAAAATTAGAATAGGTATACCGCTGTAAATCAAAGGTAAGGCCGGAATTTATCCGTAACCCCAGGGAGAGCCGATCTTCCCAAAGGGAAGCCTTTTTAAAATCTCCCACAAACCCAAGTTTAAACTCCTTCAAGTTTAATCTTTCCGGATCCGAGGTCTGCTGCCAGCCCTGGTTTGGTCCGGAGACTATTAATTCATAGGTCCGGGAACGGATGGCGGTAAAGGATGCCGAAAGTCCCTTCAACACCAGGGAGGTGGTAAGATTGGTAAATTCCTCCACCGCCGGGCTGTATACCATACTCTGCTGTAAATACATGTTCGTGCCGAAACGCAGGGTTTCGGTAACATACACGGGGTCCCAGGTCCGGTCGCTGTCAAAGGGATCGTTGACTTTACTGCGGAC
>JAITBE010000268.1 GCA_031283755.1 Spirochaetaceae bacterium | reverse complement strand
CACGCTCCCCGGCGGGGCTTTCACCGGAGGGTACATGGGCGGAATGACAAACCCGTGGTATACTAGAGTTATGGCCTTAGAACTTATTACCGGCGCCGATGACGGAGGCCGCCGGTTGGACCGGATCCTTCGGAAGGCCCTTCCGGATCTGCCCCTTTCAGGGGTATACCGGCTTCTACGGAAGGGCCGGATCCTGGTGGACGGGAAACCTGGCCGGGCAAAGGACCGGGTGCCGCCCGGGGCGTGTATTCAAATCCCCGTAGAAACCGGCCTTTCCCGTTTGTCCGGCCTTTATCCCGGGGAGGATCTTTCCGGGGACCTTCCCCTTCCGGATATACTCTGGGAAGGGGCGGGACTCCTCTTTCTGAATAAACCCCCGGGACTGCTGGTCCACGGCCCGGAAAGCCTTGAAACCCAGGTCCTCCGTTACCTCAGGGGAAAACGCTCCCCTTCCCTTTCCTTTAAGCCCGGTCCCCTCCACCGCCTGGATAGACCTACCAGCGGGATCATTGCCTTTTCCACTGGTTTGGAGGGGGCGCGGAATTTCAGCGCCCTCCTCCGCCGGGGGAAAATAAAAAAACAGTACCTTGCCCTGGTAGAGGGAATCCCCGGGGAGCAGGCGGTCTGGGAGGATTGGCTTTTCCGGGATCGGGAACAAAAAAAGACTTTTCCCGCTGAAAACCCCGGAGAAAAAGCCCAAAAGGCCCTGAGCCGGGTATGGACGGTGGGTTCAAGTTCCGGTTATTCCCTGATCAGGCTGGAAATAGCCACCGGAAGAACCCATCAGATCCGGGCCCAGGCGGCTCTTCACGGGTATCCTCTGGCAGGGGACCGGAAATACGGAAGCGGTGTCCGGGCGCCGGGCATCCTGCTCCATGCCTATTCCCTGGAATTTATCGGGGAGGGAATAAGCTCTGTCCCCAAAATACTGGAAGCGCCCCTTCCGGATGTTTTTTCTCAAAGAATACACGAACTTTTCGGAAATAAATTCACCAAAATTCTCTTTCCTTACTCCCTATAACAGACCTTTAATGTTATAATTAGATTAATGTTTCAAGGTTTTTTTTGGACCCTCAGAAGAATCAAAACCTACGCGCTGATCGGCGAAAGCGGTACCGGCAAAAGCTTTCGGGCGGTACTGGTCGCCCAGAAGTATGATATCGATTTTATTATAGACGACGGATTGTTGATCCGGGATAACCGTATTGTAGCGGGCCACTCGGCAAAAAAAGAAAAAACCTTCATGGCGGCGGTTAAGGTCGCCCTCTTTGATGAAAAATCCCGGCGGGATGAGGTCGCCCGGCGGCTTCAAAATGAAAAATTTAAGAAAGTCCTTATCCTGGGGACCTCCGAAAAGATGGTAATTAAAATCGCCTCCCGGCTGCAGCTCCCCCCGCCGAGCAAAATTATAAAAATTGAGGATATCGCCTCCCAGGAGGAGATCGAACGGGCCATCAGAACCCGGAAAGTTGAGGGGAAACACGTGATTCCGGTACCATCCATCGAAATTAAGCGGAATTATCCTAATATTTTTTATGATGCCATCAAAATTTTTAAACGGAAAAACGGGCCCGATGCCATTGGTCCAACTCCCAAGGTCCATGAAAAATCCGTGGTACGGCCGGAATACTCCAAACGGGGTAAGGTTATTATTTCCGAGGCGGCCTTAAGCCAGATGGTTATCCACTGCGTGGATGAATATAATCAGAATATCCGGATAAAAAAAATTTCGGTTAAGGACGATGATGCCGGATATTGGCTGGTCATTACCATAGACGTTCCCTACGGAACCCAACTGGGGGGGAATATTCATGAACTGCGGCAATATATTATTGAAAATATTGAGCGATATACGGGGATACTTATTGAAGAGGTGAATATTATTATCGATAAGATAATACAGTAAAATTCTGTGCCTCTCCCCCAAATTAACCGAAGTAATACAGGAGGGTATAATGAAAAAAATTATCCTTGGCTTCATTTTAAGCACGGTCCTTTTATATTCCCTTTGTGCCCAGGATGGAACCGGCCTGGAAATGGCCGAAGCCGTTCGAGGTTATTATAGGGTTTCTTCCCAGCGGGGATGGGCGGACGCGGACGCCCTGGCCCGGGAATTGGAACAACGTTTTAATGAGTATAACCGGCTTTTCCACTTTGACAAGCAAAAACTCCGGACCCCGCTCATGGTCCGGGCCTTTGAAAACCGGGAAACCTATAACGCCTATGTTTCTTCCCGCCTGGGAAGAAACAGGGAAGGAGCGGTGTATCTTCATTATAATCAACCGGACCGGAGGGAACTGGTAATACTCCGGGGCAGTTCTGAAGAACCCTGGATGCTGGCCCATCAGGCTTTTGTTCAATTTTTCAGGGCCTTTATTCCCTCCCCCCCTTCCTGGATGCAGGAAGGATTTGCCATATATTTTAATACCCTTGGGTTTGACCGTACCACGGAAAAACTGACCTATGAAGAAAATTTATCCTGGCTTGACGAAGTTAAGAACCTTGGACTATCCATGCCTCCCTTGGAATCCATACTTCTGGCGGACAGCCGGGGAGTTCCTGAAAATTTTCAGGGGCTTTCCTGGGCTCTGGCTTCTTTTCTTTTGAACAGCGGCAATCCGGATCATTTCAGGGCCCTCATTGAATCCTTTCTGCTCCTTTCTGATTCAGCTTCGGCGGCGCTTAACTCCGAAGCGGTGATGAAGCGGATTACCCTCTGGACTAATATCAGCACGCTCCAAACGGATTATCAAAACTACCTGGCCGGCCGCAAAACCTTTGGGGAATTGATCGCCGAAGGGCAAAAAGCCTATGAGGCCAAGGATTATATCGGGGCGGAACTGTCGTTTTTAAAGGCCATCGATCAACGGCCTTCCCATTATGCCGCCTATTATTACCTGGGTCTTTTGGCCTATGAGGAAAAAAAATATGAACTGGCAGAAGGGTATTACCGTTCGGCTCTGCAATACGGGGCGGATCAGGCCCTGGTTCAATACGCCCTGGGACTCAACGCGGCGGCCCTGGGACGTAATACCGAGGCAATAAACTACCTTCAGGAGGCCGCCCGGTTATCCCCCCCGCGGTATAAGGAACGGGTTGAAAATTTAATTCCCAGGCTGAAATGACTTTTCCCGCCGAAAGGCGGGTCCTTTGGCATAAGCTCCGGCGGAAAGCCCGGAAACCCTAAAATACGCCCTCTCCGGGACCGGGACCGTCTTCGCCGGAGCCGCCCGGAGAACGCCCCTTGCGGCGGCGGCGTCTTTTTTTAGGGGGGTCCCCTCCGGGGATTTCCGCGGGTCCGGGAGTTTCAACAATCGGAAACCAGGATTTTCCCCGCTCGATAAAGCGGGATTTTTTTATGGTTATCCCATGCTCCCCAAAGATAATCCGTACCGCGTGGTCCAAATCCGCCCGGGGGGGATTTATGGGCAGCACAAATTGCCGCGTGCCAAAGAAGGCGCTTTTGTAATTCTCCATAATGCCCCCGTCCCAATCCACAAAATCTTCCAGGTAATCCCTGATAAGAGCGGCCAATGCTTCCCCCGCGGATTCGCTGCCGGTCAGATCCGCAAGGCTTTTCATATACCGGGTACGGAAAACACTACTTTTTTTTATTAATTCGGAAGCCTTGGGCTGTAAATATTCATACAGACCGAAAAATTCCAGGTTTTCCACGATTCGGAAAGCAAAGGCGGAATGGATGATCTTAAAAAGTTCCTCCGTCAACCGGGAAGACGGTATGGAGGCAAGCAGCGAGGATTGACGTTTAATCTTCCACTTTATCCCCAGGGGTAACTTAAACCCGGTGGTGGCGGCGTATTTCACCGCCCGGATCATCCGTACCGGATCGTCCTTAAAAATAACTGCCAGGGGAATGATTGGGCGGATTTTTTTGTCCCGTATATCCTTCATCCCTCCCACGTAATCCACTACCACCTGTTTTCCGGGATCGTAGAAGAGGGCATTCAAAGAGAAATCCCGGCGAAGCACATCCTCCTCAATGACCCCAAAGGTATTGCTGGTGGGGCCGTCCTTGAGGGACCGAAAGGTAGAAACCTCGAAGGTCTTGGGACCAAAATATACGTGGACCAAACGAAACCTTCGGCCTATGATTCGGGCATTACGGAATGTTTTTTTTATCCGGGAAGGGCTGGCGCCGCTGACAATATCAAAATCCTTAGGCTTTTTACCCAGCATCAGATCCCGAACCGCCCCCCCAACAATGTAGGTTTCATAGCCGTGGGCCCGCAGTTTTTCGATAATATACACCGCGTCGGTATCCACATCGGCAAAGTTGATGCCATGCTCATTTTGGGTATAGACCACTGCCTTTTTGACCAGTCTGCCGTTTTTTTCGGTGATATATCGGATCCGCATCAGCTTGTCTGAGGAGAACAACGTCGGGAAAGCCAGGTCAAGAGGTTCTCCATTACTTCCTCCCGGTTAGTCTCATTTAAGGGTTCATGCCTGGCATCGGGATACAACACAAATTCCAAATCCGTTACCCCCATGGACCGGTATACCCGTACCAGCGTGGTGGGACTGGTACCCATATCCCCCACAGGGTCGGCGCTGCCGGAAAAAACATAGATGGGAAGATCCCGGGGAATTCCATCCATCGCCTTGGGTTTATGGATCCGGCTTAAAGCACCCGCCAGGTCCCGGTAAAACCCAACCGAACAGAGTTTACCGCAAAGGGGATCCGCCGCGAAGGCGTCCACGATCTTTTCGTCCCGGGAAAGCCAGTCGAAATTGGTCCGGTTAGGCCGAAAAGGCTTATTAAAGGCCCCGTCCGCCAGAGCCCGGGCAAGCCGGGAACGGTTACGAACGCCCCGAAAAAAGGCAAGGGTCTCCATAACCGGCACACTGATCGTCACTTTTAATCCGTCGGGGCCCCGGGTGCCGGAAAGGATACACCCCCCCAAGGGCCGGCGGTAACTTTCGATATAAGCTTGCGTGATAAAGGAACCCCAGGAATGACCTAATAAAAACAGGGGAAGGTCCGGATGGGTTTCCGCGATAAGGCGGTTGATCTCCTCAATGTCCGATACCACCAGGGAAAATCCATCCCGGTCGGCACAATGCCCCAGAAGCCCCCCTTTTCCGGGCCCGTTCACCCCGGGATCCGCGGTTTTTCCGTGTCCCCGCATGTCCGCGGCCCAAACCTCAAAACCCCCGCCGCAGAGCCGGCCGGCAAGTTCCCCATACCGCAGAGAATGTTCCGCCATACCATGAACTATATGTACCACCCCCCGGGGCTGACTTTCCGGTTTCCATTGCCGCACAAAAAGCCGGGTTCCATCGGTCCCGGATATCCATGTATTCGATTCATCCATGACCTATTGTACTCCCTATGTTAATGTTCTGACAATAATGGTATAATAAGAATTCCATGAGAATGGGTGAAATTTTTACCGCCCCGGTGGAACAGATCGTTTCCGGGGGGGCCGGAATAGTCCGTTACCGGGGAAAATCTATCTTTATGAACCTTACCGCTCCGGGAGATCTGGTAACCGGACGAATTATCGAAGAAAATAAGGACTGGGCATGGGCGGAACTGCTGGAAATCCCCGAACCTTCTCCCTTGAGGGGGACGCCCTTTTGCCCCCTCTATGGAAGCTGCGGGGGATGTTCCCTTCAGCACCTGTCCTATGAAGCTCAGATAGCGGAAAAAAGCCGGATGCTCCGGGACGCCTTTGCCCGTATAGGGAGCTTTTCCTCCTTTCCGGAGCCGGAGATCCATCCTTCCGTCCCCCAAGGTTACCGAAACCGGATACAATTCCATCGTATAAAACAGAGCCCCCCATCCCGGCGGTCCTGGTCCGCGCCGGGGAGCCGTTCTGAACGTTCCCGGCCGCCGGTTTCCCTGGGCTTCAAGGCCCGGAAAAGCGGGGAACTTATCCCGGCCGCCGACTGCCCCGTTGCCGACCCGGGAATACGCCGGGCCCTGACAGAGGGAACCTTGCCTTTACCCCCGGATAGGGATCGGTTTACCGTTTATGCCCGGGGCGATACTCTGGTATATGAGGGGGGACAATCCCGGGGAAAAGTCAAACTGTCGGATCGGGAGCTTCTGATGGATGCGGGGCTCTTTTTCCAAAGTAATGGAACCGCCCTGGAGATCCTTATTCCGGAACTGCTGGAAACCGCAAAGGAGGCGGATCCTTCCCTGCCCATGGCGGATATTTACTGCGGGGTGGGGACCTTTGCTGTTTTTTTAGAGCGGTATTTTCCCCGAATCGATCTGGTGGAAGAAAACCGGCAGGCCCTGAACCTGGCCCGGGAAAATATGTCCGGCGGGAATTGCCGCTTTTACCCCCTGAAGGCGGATCAGTGGGTAAAGACCCGGGGGGAAGCGGGGAGGAAAACCGGGACCGGGTCCTATGGGTTCATAGTCGTAGATCCCCCCCGGCAGGGACTTTCCGCTTCCCTGCGGCAATGGCTTATCCGCGAAGGGCCGCCGGTACTGGCCTATGTATCCTGCGATCCCGCTACGCTGGCCAGGGACAGCCGGGAATTATGCCTCGGGGGATACGGACTGGAAAAACTCAGTTTCCACGATTTTTATCCCCAGACCGCCCATATCGAAACCTTGGCGGTATTCAAAAAGTGAATCCGGGTATGATCCGGCGATGCCGCTGTCTGGTTTTCTTCCTTGCCGCAGTCCTTCCCCTGCTCTATGCCCAGGAAACGGCTGGGGAAATCCCAGGGGAAACCTCATCGTATGCCACGCCCATCTGGCGGGAAGCCCTGGAGGGAATGGTCACGGGACTCCCGTCGGTTCAGGCGGAAACGGTGGCGGTGGTATTGGATGGGGGAAACCTGAAAACCTATACCTACGGGGGAAATTTTCTCTGGGATTATTTTGCCGGGGGAAAATTAGCCCCCTATATTACCAGATCCCGGGAAGGGATCAACTATATATGCGGAACCAACGGGATCTTCATCGTTATCAACCGGACGGGCAGGGAACTATGGCGGATAGACTTGGGCACTCCCCTTTCCGCACCGGTCCTGGTCGGTTGGGACGGACGGCTCTTTATCCCCTTTGGGGAACGGCTTATCTGCTATACCGCCTCGGGGTATCCCTTGTGGAGAAAAAAATTACCCGCCCTTATTGCCCTGGCCCCCAGAGCGGATAACCGGGGAGGGCTGATGATGGTTCTGGAAAATGGGGAATTCCTCTCGATAAATCCCTTTGGAAAGACCCGTTCCCGGATGCTTCCGGACATCCCCGCGGTAATAATCCCCCTGGATAAGGGAAAAAAACCGGAAGATCAGGGAACAACGCTGGTATTTTACACCACCGGAACAGTGGATATGATAAGCCCGGAACCGAATGGAAATCTGACCCTGACATCCGGGATCTTTCCCGGCCTGTCCGCTTCTCCCCTGGCCGCGGTGAGCCGGAACAATCTGGTCGCCCTTACCCTGAGGGACGGCAGGGTACTGCTCCTCTCCGGTTCCGACGGCCGGATCCTCTGGACCGGGGAAAGCCACATCAAGGCCGGGGGAAAACCTGAGGCCGCCGATGAAGAAGTGTTAATGCTTTTTGATGAGCGGGGGATCTATGTCCTTTCCCGAAGCGGCGCATCGGGGTTTACCGAAGACGGCCGGCGGCTATGGATACTGGAATTGAAGGGGGCGGCGGCGATTCCCGCTTTCAGCGATGAAGGCATTCTTTTTGCCGGCGGAGAAGACTGGATCCTCTACGCCTACCGGACCGAGGATCGGACCAGGTCCCTTCCGAGATCCCCCTACGGCCCTTCCCCGGAGGGCAGTTACGGCTTGGGCAGGCCGCCCTCCTTATCCTGGGCGGATTATGCCTTCCGTTTTGCCGGCGGGGACATTGATACCCAATTGGGACGGATTGGAAGGGATATTTTTGCGGGCCGCCTTGGGGAAAATGAAGAGGACTACACCGCCTATTTAATGGAACTATCCGGGAGCTTTATCCGTACCCCCGGGGTATCCCCCGTCCGGCCCCCGGTCCATATCTATCACCGGATTGAGGGGATCCGGCTCCTGGGCTATATCGGTTCCCGGGAAACCATCCCCTTTCTTTCAACCCTTTTATATTACGAACAGGAACCTCTGGTAAAAACAGCCGCCGCGGAAGCCATCGGCCGTATCGGCCTTGATCCCGACGGGATCGCCCTGGAGATGTTTTCTACCATACTGACCTTCAATACCGCCGGGAAGGATGAGCGGGTTTTGACCGCCATAGCCGCGGCCACCGGAGCCCTCTGTCGTTTTTCCGGCCCGCCCCTCAGTAACGCGGGGATAAAAATTCTCTCGACCCTTACCGGCAGCGGCTATCCGCCGAAGGTACGGAATCAGGCTAAAAAAGAAATAAGAGCTTTGATCCGTTGAGAGGA
>JAITBE010000208.1 GCA_031283755.1 Spirochaetaceae bacterium | reverse complement strand
CTGTAAACAAAATTCGGCAAATCCCATCAGGGATGATACTCCGTATCTCCCATAAATCAGCAGCTTCTTTCCTGACAAGAGGAAATCCTAGCGGAAAGCCGATTTGTACTTTGTAAATGTCAGATCCTATTTCTTTTCTGTCTTCTTTTGTTCTATTCATTAAAAATTCTTTTACGGGTTGATTGCCTGCTTCTGATTTGAAGAAGACAACTTCTAAAAATTCTTTCCTTTCCATTTATGCTTCCTGTGTTTCATTGTAAACTCCCTAAATTTTTATTCGAAAGTCTGGTTTCCCATCGAACGAGCCTCCGTTCAAAGTAACGCAACGCCTAAGATACCGCAGGGCTTGCCCTGCGGAGGCTCATTAAAAACAGAGGCTTACCGGGATGAAAAAAAATACCACCAAAACGATCCGGCGAAAAATGGCGTTTTTTTATCCTTTTTTTGTTGATTTTTCTATTTATTTTTTTTGTATCGTGGGGATAGTCATATCCCTGAATTGCTTCAGGCTTGATTTATTCAAGACCTTGACCCGGCAGGCGGAAGTTCCCGTGGGGATAATTACCTTTAAGTATAAAGCCGCCCAACGGCGTTTTCCCGACCGGGTTTTGTGGGACCGGCTCCGGCAGGAAAGTCCGGTGTACAACGGGGACTTTATCAGGACCGCGAAGTCCTCCGAGGCCATCGTCACCTTCAATGAAGGTTCGATGATCGAGCTTGAAGAAAACAGTTTGATCCAAATTCAAACGTATCCCGATGGCGCCGTAATTACCATCAACGAGGGAGTGGTGAACGCCAGCACGGCGGTTTCCACCGGGCTGGTCCTCTCTTCCGGGAACAGCCGGGTTACCGTGGACTCAGGCGCCGTGGTAAGCGCCAGCGTGGAGGAGGGATCGTTCCTGCTCCAGGTGGTGGAGGGGAACGCCTCTTTCAGCGGGGACAGCGGCGCCGGGACGGTGTCGGCAGGGCAGATCTTTGCCGCGGAGGAGGGGGTAATAGCGGCGGCGGCGGCCCTTTCCCCCCCTCCGGCGGCGCGGTTTCTTAACCCCAACCCGGGGAAGCTCCCCATACGCTTCCGGTGGAGCCGGGAAAGCCTCACCCCGGATATTGGGGTACGGTTTGAGATTGCCGAAGACCGGGACTTTACCCGTCTCGTGGTCCGGGAGGAACTGCTGGGGGATACCACCATGGCGGAACTGAACACGGGTTCCTACTTTTGGCGGATCTCCGCCGTGGATACCGAAGGGGCTCCTTCGGTCCGTTCCGCCAATTCCTTCTCGCTGAAAGTACTGGCCGCCGCCCCGCCGGTTTTGATTTCCCCGGCGGCGGATGATACCTACCAATTCCGGGTAAAAAACCCGGCGGTACACTTTCAGTGGACGGAGAGCGCCGGGGCGGTAGCTTACCGGCTGGATGTCGCGGATAATCCGGGGATGGAAAACCCTGTTCTTTCCCGGGAGGTTTTGGGAACGTCGCTTTATTCCTCGAATCTGGGGGTGGGGGTCTGGTACTGGCGGGTACACCCGGTATTTCCCTGGAACTATCAGGGAACCGCGGGGATAGGGCCCCTGGCGTCCTTCAGGATCACCCAAGGCGGCAGCCTCAAACCCCCGGTACCGCAAAGCCCGGCGGATCAGGGCGTTTTGAATATTGCCCCCAACCACGGGAATTTTTATTTTTCCTGGAAAAATGAACCGGAAGCCCAGTCATACACGATTCGGCTTTCAGAAAACCGGGATTTAAGAGAGCCGGTTATCACCGGGACGGTGCGGAGCAACTTTTACGTATACCCCGTGGAGGAAAAGCTCCTTCAACCGGGCTCGTATTATTGGGGCATTTTTCAGACCGATGGGGAGGGGAATCAATCGGCCCTTTCACCGGTCCGGACCCTTATCGTCCTTGAAGGGGAGCCTGTCCGGCGGACGATTTTTCCCCCCGACGGGTATACCATCGGGAGTACCGCGCTGCCGGAGATATCCTTCATCTGGAAAACCAGCCTGTCCCAGCAAACCCGGCTGCAAATATCCGACCAGGCCGGTTTTTCCCGGCTGGCGGTGGACGAGGCGGTAAGCGGCGAGTCTTTCCGGGGACAGAGCCTCCCCGAAGGGACCTGGTATTGGCGGATTGTGTCCCTGGACAACGAGGGGAATTCCTTTGAGACGCCCCCCAAAACCTTCATTGTGGTCCCGCCCATGCCCGCGCCGATTATGGAACAGCCCGCTATGGGGAACCAGGTATTGGTTCAGGAGGGGCGGCCCGTGGTTTTTTCCTGGAAAGCGGCTCCCGGGGCGGACTCCTATCAACTCAAAGTGTACCACGGGGAAAACTGGTCCAGGCCGGTCTATGAAAGCGGCCTGATCGAAGAAACCACCCGGCCTATTTTTATGGAGAACTATCCCGAGGGGAATTATTATTGGACCGTTCAGGGTTTTACCCAAGAAAGCGCCCGGAATACCCGGGTGGCGGGATTTTTAGGGGAAGGCGCTTTTATTGCCCGGAAATTCCAGCCTATAAGCCTGGACTACCCCCCGGACGGGGCCGTCTTTGAGGGTCTCGCAGCCTACCGGCAGCCGGAGACAATACGGTGGAGTTCGGCGGAAGACGGCATAACCGGCCGGTTCATACTTTCCCGGAACCGGAACTTTACGGGGCAGCCCCTAATCGAGATAAATACTCCCCCCGCGGCCATTACCCTGCCCCGGCTCCAGGCGGGAAATTATTACTGGACCATCCGGGCGGAGACCAAAGACGGTATTGATATCAGCACGCCTCCCCGGTTAATCCGGATTCTCCCCATACCGCCCCTGCGGCAGGCGGCGAACCGCGTACCCCGGGACGGGGCCGTCATAACCGGGGAGATGCTGAAACAAAACCGGAAACTGGCCTTTTCCTGGGATCCGGTACCGGAAGCTACGGGCTATTTTTTCACCCTGATGAGGGCGGAAGGGAACAAAGAGCTGCTCCGGGCAGGACCCTGGACAGCGACGGTTTTTACCCTGGAAGATTTGACCCTTCTGGATGGGGAAAATTTTGTCTGGCAGGTGGAGGCGGTTATGGCCGAACCGGGGCAGGACCAGCAGGAGAATAGGGGAGCGGTAATCCGGCGGGGCGAAATCGGCGAAAACCGGTTCATCCTTGAATTGGCCCTTCCCACCGCGCCGGAGATCCGGGAGCCCGGGTTAATGTACGGAAGAATGGATTGAAGCGGGCTATGAGTTTCCCCGTACTGAAAGACAGGGGAATACCCCCGCGGCTCCCCCGAAAATTGCCCGTAAACAAGGGGCGGTTTTTTCTATGTTTTTGCCTGGGGGTTTCTTTATATCTTATCCCGGAAACGGTCCTTTGGGGACAGGAGGAGGCGTACCGGGTTGAGGAAGACGGCCGCTTTGTTCAGATCCTCCGGTGGAAAGAACAGGAAAATATTCTGGACTATGAGGTGGAGATTGAAAGGCGGCAGGCGGGGGGCTGGGAAACGGTCCTGACCGAAAGAACCGGGACGGCTTTTTGTGAAGTTTCCCTGGCGGCGGGAACCTATCGTTACCGGGTCCGGGCATATGATCTTTTGGAGCGGCCCGGGGAAGCGGCGGAATGGGTTCAATTTGAGGTGCTTTTGGCGGAACAGCCGGAACTTTTACGGTTTAGCCCGGAGGTGTTTTATCTGGATGAGAAGAACCTGGGGGCCGTCACCCTTTGGGGACGGAATTTGGCTCCAGGGCTTGAGGTTTATCTGCGGCCGGAGGGTAAACCCGAGGACAGGATCCCGGCGGACACCGTAACGGTGGAAGATTCCGGACAGGAGGCCCGGGTGGTTTTCAGCCCCGGATTGCTGCGGGCGGGGGATTATACTATTCTTGTGGTAAACCAGGGCGGGCTTAAATCCAGCAGGGGAACCTTTAAAATTCTGCCGGGCAAATCCCTGGATATCCAGGTTTCGGCGGAGTATACGCCGCTTCTCCTCCACGGGCGGCTTAACGATCTATTTGAAACCGTTTTTTTCCCCCTGGGATTTTACGGGCGCTTAAATCTTATTCCCCTTAAGCGGGACTGGAGGGCTCCGGGGATTGAATTTGAAGCATCCCGGTATCAACTTTGGATAAGAAAATATTCCTACGAGGTTCACGGACAATTGGCGGGAGGATCGATCTACAGTATCTACCAGCGACAATTCCTAAACCGAAGATTGGCCGTAACTGTTTATGCCGGCAATGGTATCTATCCGCTTCCGGCTTACCATTTTTTCTACCCATGGGGTACTATGGAACCGATGGCGGTTCTTATTCCGGTGATCTCCGCCGGGGTTTCTTTCCAATGGATTACTATCGATTCTGTTTTTATGATCGGGGGAGTGGATTTTATCCATTTGTTTACCTCAGATGCCTCGTTGCCGGGGTATTTGCGGCCCTTTTTGGGAATAGGCCGTCACTTTTAACGCAGCCCGCCGGTTCTGTCCGGGCAGGCCCCGCCGGGTAAAAATTCGCGGGTATTTGCGGCGGCATCGGGGATCACGGCTGTCAACAAATTAAGGATACCCGCGGATGAAGGAGTGGGGGTAGCGGAAAACCCGCCTAAGCCCGCTTGCGGGCGGCGCGGGGTTGAAGCGAGGGGGAGCAGCGTCAAAAACGGCTTGTCA
>JAITBE010000205.1 GCA_031283755.1 Spirochaetaceae bacterium | reverse complement strand
TTGACACGAATATTCCGCAATGAGTACTATATAGTAGAAAATATGACAATCTCTAACGACCATCCTTTTGCATCCTTTGGTTTATCCGAGGGGGTGTTGGCGGCCCTTACCCACAAGGGATTTGAGGCGCCCAGTTCTATTCAGGCTATTGCCCTGCCCCGGCTTCTGGCGGACCAGGGGCATCTTATCGTTAAGGCCCGGACCGGTACCGGCAAGACCGCCGCCTTTGGGATACCTCTGGTGGAGCGGCTTACCCAGGGGGGGCATGAACCCCGGGCGCTGATCCTCACCCCTACCCGGGAGCTGGCCCTTCAAGTTTCCAAGGAAATTGCCTCCTTTGCCCCGGGGCCGTATCCCCGGATAACCGCGGTTTACGGCGGAGCCTCCATCAGAAACCAGATCCTCGATCTCAAGCGGGGCACGGAAATTGTGGTGGGGACCCCCGGCCGGATCATGGACCTGATGGAACGGAAGGTTCTGAATCTTTCCGCCATTGAGTGGTTTATTCTGGACGAGGCGGATGAGATGCTGGATATGGGCTTTTTTGAGGATGTGGAGACCATCCTCCGGGGAACGCGGAATGATCGCCGGGTGGCCCTGTTTTCCGCTACCATGCCCGAGGCCATTTTGAAGATCGTCCGGGAATACATCGGTGAGGTGGAGATCCTGGAAGATACGGTTCCGGAAGATGAAAAACCCGCGGTGGACCAGCACTACATGGTCTTAAAAAAAGAAGACCGCCTGGAGGGACTGCGGCGGCTGATAGACGAAGCCGAGGATTTTTACGGTTTGGTTTTTTGCGCTACCAAGGCCGGGGCCGATGAGCTTGCCCGCCGGCTGGTGGAGGGGGGGTATCCCGCGGAAGCCATCCACGGGGACCTTACCCAGGAAGCCCGGGAACGGACCCTGCGGCGGTTCCGTTCAAAACTGACCACAATCCTGGTGGCCACCGATGTGGCTGCCCGGGGCATTGATATAGAACGGCTCACCCATGTGATCAACTGGGATCTGCCCAATGACCGGGAAACCTACGTTCACCGCATAGGCCGTACCGGACGGGCAGGCCGGCGGGGTATCGCCGTCAGCATGGTGCTTCCCTCGGAGCGGGGGCGGATGAACAGTCTCTCCCGGAGCATGGAACGGGTCCTGGGGAGCCGGATTGAGTGGATGCGCCTTCCGCCGGTAAAGTCCGTAATGGATGCCGTCCTGAACCGGATCCGCCGGGCGGTGATCGCCGCGGCTCCCCAAAGCGGGGATACTCCGGAAGCCCCGGGGGAGGAGGAGGGCTCCGCGGCCGCCGCGGTCCTGGCCCCGCCCCTCCACTCCCGGTTAGGCCGGGAACTCATCGACGCCTTGGGCGCCGAGGGGGCGGTGCTTGCCCTTATCGCCGGAAATTACGGGGAGTCCCTGGATTTTTCCCGGTACAGCCCGGTCACGGAACTAAACGAATTTGCCGGCCACGAAACAGAGCGGAAACGGGGAAAACATCCCTTTGATGAGCCCAAATTCCTCCGCCGTCACGGAAGGGGTTATACCGAAAAAAAAGGGGAAAAGGGCCGGGAAAACAAAAGCCGGGTATACATCGGCCTTGGCCGCCGTCACGGCGCTTCCGCGGGGGATGTGGCCCGGCTCTTGATGCGCGCCGGGGGTGTACCGGGGCGCATGGTGGATGCTATCGAGATGAAAGACTACTGCGCCTTTGCCACCATGCCGGAGGATGCGGCCCGGCGGGCCTATGCTTTTTCCCGGAACACCCCGAAGGACCCTTCCATCAAACCAGCATCGCCGCCGGAACATCCTTAGACTGCCGGGCCGCGATTAACTCGGCGGCGCTTATCGCATCCGGCGCGTATATATCGGCGCCTATGGCCTGGCAAAATTTTTCCGTTATCGGCTTCCCGGTAACGACTATTTTTACCTGATCCCGTATGTTCGCCGCCGCCGCGGTTTGTACAATAAGCTTAAGCTGCTGCATAGTGGTGGTAACCATGGAAATAGCGGTAATAAACTGGGCGTTTTCGTTAATAGTCGCCTGGATAAATTTTTCCGGGGAAACTCCCGTACCAAGATCCACCACCCGGAACCCGAGACCCTGCATCATAACCGCGATAAGATTTTTTTCAATGTCCCGCAGCTCTCCCTTAACGGTACCGATAATTACCGTAGGGCCCGGCTCTTTGACCGGGATAGGGATCAAAAGTTGCAGCGTTTTTAAGCCAATGTTCATCGCCCTGTCGGCAACCACCATTTCAGGCAAAAAAATCTCATTACGGACAAGCCGTTCTTCCACCGTTTTTATTCCCGGGATCAACCCCTGTTTAAGAATACTCTCGACACTATAATTTTCCGCAAGCGCTCTGGTTATGAGGGCTGAAGTCTCCATCGCCTTGCCGGATTGCAAGCTACACGAAATCTCACTTAGATCAATCATAACAACTCCTTACCATTAATCATTATCCAACAAGCGTATACTGGAATATTGTAATTTTTTTTAATATTCCAAATTACTTTTCAATAATAGAGCGGTAGTTCACAGAAAAATTGTCCTCTGAAATTTCAGAAGCTCTGCCTCCTCCCTGAGTTCGGTATTTACCGGGACTTATTCCGGTGTAATTTTTGAAGATCTTGGAAAACCAGCTTTGATCTTCAAAACCGCAGGAACCCGCTATTTCACTTAAGGATAGATCGGTTTCGGTTAATAAATGACTCGCTTTTTCCACCCTTAAACGATTCAGGTAACTTGAAAGATTTTCCCCCATCTCTTCCTTAAAAATAGTGCTGAAATAGGGAGCCGAAAGACCGGATACTTCGGCTATTTCCATGAGGCTTATCCGCCGGGTGTAATGATCCCAGATGTACCGTTCCGCCTTACGCAGCGCGGAGGCATGACGCACCCCTTTAAAAGAAAAAATATCCCCCGCCATACGCTCTACTATGGCATGGAGTATATCTGTCAGTTCTTCGATACTTTTAGCCTCCTGTATGCGGCAAAGATAGTAGTTATTTGTTTCCAAAAGATCTTCTTCGGAATTACCCGGAGTTACATTTTCCCGGGAAAGAAGCACTACCAGTTCTATGGCCCGAAATTGAATGACTTTAAAATGATCGGGGTTTGAAAACAGGAGTACTGCTAAAAGTTCGTTCAGTATCTTCCGCCCCGTTTCATTATCCCCCCGCCTGATAGCCGCCAAAAGCTGCCGTTCTTTGCTTAAAGAATACCCCGGCGACAACTGCTCCTGGGGGTATTGCTTTTTTAATTCCTCAATTTGATTGGACAGGTCGAATTGTTGTTCCGCCCGGCGTTTTAGAATTTCATGGTTATCCTCGCTGCCGGTGGATAAGGATTCGGCCAAAATCAGCAGGAGTTCCGCCAGAGCTTTAATTTTTTCCGATTCTCCCATGGGGTATTTTTCCGGATGATGCCGTTGTTCTTCTTCGGAAAGCTGCCCCTGGGTCATTACCGAAAGGGCATGACTTGTCTCCCCGCGGTCAACCCCCAAAAAACCGGTAACCAGCAGGGACCCCGCGTAGGAGCCCTCGGAATAAATGGGGCTCGTCCAGAACATAAAGCCCAGATCGCACATATAGATATAGGACCCGCCAAAACGATGAGCTTCTTTAATAGCGGCAACGTGTTGTTCATCGCAGGGGGTGTTTACCAGATCCCGGCTGCTGCCCAGTTTGTTAGGGGCCATATATTTGATGCAATAAAAACAGGTGTTTTTTTCCGTCTGGATATAATCACGGTATACTTCCGGTAGGGGTTGATAGTTTTTATCATGAACAGAAACAAGGGTGCCGGTGGCTTTGGAATACGACAAAAGCAGATTATATGCCTTAAGCAGGACAGGATCGGTTTGAATGGTTGTATTGGACAAGGATTCTTCTGATGTCATGATTTTTCGCTATAATGCGGCGGGGTAAGGGCGGCCTTCATCCTGAGGGAAGGAATTGATGTTTCCGCCGGTTTCCCGGTACTTTCCCGGGCTTATCCCGGCATAGGTTTTGAATATTTTTGAGAACCAGCTTTGATCCTCAAATCCGCAGGCCCCGGCAATTTCGTTTAAAGGCAGGGAGGTTTCGGTAAGCATGGAGGAGGCCTTTTCCACCCGAAGGCGGTTCAGATAATTTGACAGGTTTTCCCCCATTTCTTCTTTAAAAATGGTGCTAAAATAAGGGGCCGATAGTCCCGACGCATCGGCAACTTCCTGAAGACATATTTTCCGGGTATAATTTTCCCATATATACCGCTCCGCTTTCCGCAGCGCCGAAGCGTGGCGTACTCCCTGGAAGGAAAAAATTTGCCCGCTCATGCGCTCCACGATGGTAGCCATGACATCGGTCAATTCCTCAATATTTTGGGTTTCCTGAATATAACGGATATAACGGTTGTTTTTTTCAAGCTGAGTATTGTCCTCGTTGGTATCCGGGGTTATCGTTTCCCGGGACAGGAGAACGACCAGCTCTATGGCCCGGAGTTTGATAAAATCAAAATTGTGGGGATTTGAGGTAAAAAGATTTTCCAAAAGCTGATTCAGTATCTTTTTCCCCGTTTCATTGTCCCCCCGCCTGAGGGCGGCTAAAAGCTGCCGTTCCTTGTCCAGGGAATATCCTGAAAAATCATTTTTTTTGCCCCGTTGGTTTTGTGATGATTTGGCTTGTGGCGCGGCATGGGAATTCTGTTCATCCCTGCGTTTGATGATTTCAATATAATCCTCGGTAGTCTTGGATATCTGTTCCGAACATACCAATAAAATTTTTGCCAGGGCTTTGATCTCTTCGGCGGTCCGTACCGGAATGTTTTTAAGGTTGTCCGCGATTTCCGCTTTCTCCGCTTTGCCTTGCAGACGGCTGTATATTTTTTCAGCTTCCTGCCGCAGTTCTCCGGAAAGTACCTTCCCCGCGATTAACGCACCCGCAAAACGTCCGGTGGAATAAATTGGACTCGCCCAAAATATAAATCCCATATCACAGACATAGATATAGGAACCGCCCATGCGCTGGGCTTCGGTTACCCCACGTATATGTAAGGAAAGACAAGGGTAGTCTTCCGCATCCTCCGTGCCAAGGGAGGATAGATAATTCTTTTTACAAAAATCGCAAAAGACCTGATGCGATCCTTTAATGGGATTGCCGGTCTGATCCAGCAGCGCTACGGTACAATCCGTTGCTTTTTCATAGGAATCAACCACCCTGTGGGCTTTAAGCAGCAGCGGTTCTATCTCCCGGCGGTTTATAATATTGGAAGAAGCTGTTTTTTGTTCCTGGGCTTCCTGGGTATCTGTATGCTGATACCTGCTCATAAAATGTCTCCTTGACGCCATTCAAAACATAAGTTTTGAAATTAACGTCTTATATCAACATTTTATAAGTCGCTTACGAACGTAACACACCCTAATGGCTAAAAATGTTTTTTTTTAAAATTTTTTAAATAAATTACGATAACTTTTGAACTATTCGGGATACAGCCGGGCTTCCGGACATCTTTTAACCGTTACCACGGTTGCTTGCCGGTTTCAGGCTCATTGATCTTTAATATGCCCCGGGCGGTGGCAATGCGTATCGCGTCTGCCCGGTTGACCGCGCCAAGTTTATCGTAGAGGGCGCTGATGATCATTTTGACGGTATTAAGCGAAAGGGCCCTATCCTGGGAGATTTCTTCCCGGGTTAGCCCCTGGGAGAGGTCGATCAACACCTTCCGTTCCCGGGAGGATAAAATCAGAACCGGCGCCGGTTCCGCCGCTTTCTGCCCCCAATAGCTTTGGCTTGCCACGAAATTTTTTTTGGCATAGGCCGACGCGCTTTTAAAGATCGTTTCCAGCCATGGGATGGGGATCTTGCGGTTGTCGTCCTTCAGGGCTGCCAGAATAAGGGGCCGTATGTTATTGCCCTGTTCTATAAAGGGCATGTCCAGGACATTGGGCCTGGACAATTCATAGGCCGCTTCCAAAGCCTCCAGGGCCGCTTCGGACTTTTCTTCATGGAAGAGGCATACCGCCTCCAGCACCTTTATTTCCAGCCTTCCGAAAAGAAAAGCCCCCAGGCCATAGGAATTTTTCCTGTTTTCTATGGCGGCCAGGGCATCGGCATAGCGTTTTTCCGCGATATACCCCTT
>JAITBE010000203.1 GCA_031283755.1 Spirochaetaceae bacterium | reverse complement strand
GACGGGCTCTCCGTGAGGGACCGCTCGGAGTAAAAACCATATGGATAGGGCTGATGAAATTATATATGCTACTGGCTTACCGGGAGTACCTCGCATGACTCTGTGGGTCAAGTTTAGAGCTTGCTCCGGGGATTCTTTATTCGAAAACCTGGTTTAATACCCTGGAGCTCCGCTCCGAGGAGGCCCATTTTCTATATCCGCCTCCCCTTGATTTTGAAGCCCCGGAGATCTTATCGCGGACCCGGACAAAGCCCTGGACTATCGGTTAAAACTGAATTCCTCCAAAGAAGCCAATTTTATGGGTATGCCGATCATTACCCCAACTCAGGGCGGAAAACCCGAAGTCCCTTCCCGGCCTGGGGGAACTGCTGGTCCAGGAAAGGCTGTAATCATAGGACACTCCCGCAAAGGCGCCCAGGTGTTTGAATAGCTTGAACCCCGCTGAAACACGGGCCTGGGCAAGGAGGCTGTTGCTTTTCCAGAACCGGCCATAGATGTTTCCGGCGGTTAAATCCAGGTCGATAAAGGTCTTGCCCAGGGGTATCTCCACCCCGACACCGGCGCGGGTTATGAACTCGCTGTCGCTATTGAACCTCAGATCCTGTATCCCCAGGCCGAAAATGGAATAGATATTTTTTGAACCGGACTTGAGGCTCAGATTAACAAATTGCAGGTCATCATACCAGACCGCGGGATGGAACATGCCGTTTTTGATGATATTTATAAGGCCGATGGGAACCAGGTTCTCGCTTTTAGAAATATTGATAAGCCCCACGCCGACACTTTTATCATCCCCTTCACCGTGGTAATTGACAAGTCCCATTTGTAGGCCCCGGAAAGACCCGCCGGTCACATTGACAAGTCCCATTTGCAGGCCCCGGAAAGATCCGCCGGTCACATTAACGAGCCCTCCAAGCTGGGAACCCCGGTTATCCTCCTGGGCCCAGTTAAAGATGCCGCCCATCTGCATGCCATCCATATTCCCGCCGGTAATATTGGCAATCACCGCTCCCTGAAACCACTCCCCGGAACCTCCGGTCACATTGACGAGCCCCCCAAGCTGGGCGCCTCGGAAAGATCCGCCGGTCACATTAACGAGCCCTCCAAGCTGGGAACCCCGGTTATCCTTCTGGGTCCAATTAAAGATGCCGCCCATCTGCATGCCATCCATATTCCCGCCGGTGATATTGACTATGCCGGCGGTCTGCATGCCCCGGGTATTTTCAAGGACCATGTTAAAAATCAATGCCATCTCAAAGCCGTCCATATCCTGGCGGACCGTATTGTAGAGCCCCGAGAGTTGGACCCCCCGAACAAAGCCGGTATTGGATAAACCGATTCCCGCGAGGCCGAAACCCTTCAGGTTATACCCAATACCGCCGAGTATGCCGAGGAATACAAAATTGAAGGCCCGGCGGTCAAATCCGATGAGCCCCACCCCCGGCAGAAGCTGTACATTAACCGGTTTTACCGGAACTGCTTCTGTCGCATCCGCCGGTGCTCCCCGGGCGGTGGAGGGCGGCGCGACGACGGTCCTGAAATCCGCCGGGTTTATCCTGGTACGCTGATCCCGGACCAGGGATATCTCCGCCCGGGAAAAAACATTCCCCTGCTGCAGGGTTATCCGGTATAAGCCCGGTTCCAAGCCGAGCTCCATGGATTTTCCGGCGGTTTTGGTTATTTCCGCCACAAGATAATCCGAACTGTCCCGGATGGAAAGCCGGCCAGCAACCGCCTCTCCAATAATAAGCCCGGCAGAAGTCTCCTTAATGTCCGTTAATACCATATCGCCGGTTCCGTTTATCTGCATGTCATAACTGGGATGCTGGGTCCCGTAACGGGATATTTCGGTCCTCGCCAGGGTTTCGGTATAAGCATACCGGTACACCTCGTTGAGGGTCACCCGGCCATCCCCAATGGTATCAGCGGCGCCCCGGAGTCCCGCGAGGAGGCTATGGGTAAAATAGGAGCCTCCAATGGCATCCGATTCTTGAGACGCCTCGGTGGCGGAGCTGGAGGAGAGGAAAGCATACCCCTCGGTAGCCATGGAATCGTCGAAAAGGAAGGGCTGGGTCTTGACGCCACCCTTGGCCCGGGTAAAGGCCCCGGAGGAACAGGAATCAAGGATGACCACCCGCATATCTGAGGGGATATTTTTGATCTGTTCCCGAAGCTCCCGGTACCAGTAACGTTCCCGGTTAATGAGGAGCCCTTCCTCGTCGGAGTGGCCCGAATAATAAAAGACTATCTCCGTCCGTTTATGGGTTTGTTTTGCCTCAATAACCCGCTCGTGGAGCCCGCCGATACGCCGGTTCAGTTCCTTAAGGTTGGGTTCGATCAGGAACACGCTGTCGACGGCGTCAATTCCGCCCATTTCTATAAACACCCGGGAAACGGCTCTGGCGTCGCTCACCGCATACCGGAGCGCGGCCCGATCCAGGCCACCGTTATTGGACCCCACAAAGATGCCAAAACGCCGGGTAACCACATTGGAATCTCCAAAGGCCATAAGGGTGGCGCAAAAACAAAAAAGGGAAAGTTCCAATAGTATCTTTTTCATAACTTACTCCTTACGCAGGGTGAAGGTTTTGAGCTCATAGTTTTTAAACACCAGAGGACCCCGGTCCAAGGCGGTTTCGGGATTCCGGGCAAGCTGCCGGGCGGAATCTAAAATTTCCGGAATATCCAGGGGCCTGTCGCCGATCACAAAGAAAAACAACTCATAATCCGGGGCGTCATCCAAGGTATAGGCTTCTTCCAGGAAGGTCCGCTTTTCGGTAACCAGCCGGGTATCCGCATCAGGAACATAAGGATAATGCATGATAACCGTGGAACGGCCGTCTATCGAAAAAATTACACCGTACCGGCTGTCGGATCGGTCCTTTACGGTATAGGCAAGCTGGATAGTGTCCCCCTCACGGAGAACCGCCTGATTCACCAGCGGGGCCTGCTCCCCCTCTGTTTTAAGATACACCCTCAGTTCCGCTGTATCCGCGTTTCCCTTGATCCGGTCTCCGGCAGCGCCGGGAATCTCCCGGGAACCACCGGGAGCCAATATCCTAAAAAAGGGAAGGGCAATAAAAAGTACCAGAGCCGCTGCGCAAAGGCTCCAAACCAGTAAGCGGACAGGGGGCCGCCGGGTAGTTTCCCCGGTCCTAGTAAGGCCGCGGTTCCAATGAAGTTTCCCACGGATTTCCGCATCGGATTGGCGGAGTTCCCTGAGACGTTCCGCCAAACCCTTATCTCCGATCAGGGCGGCCTCGATGAGGTTCCGTTCTTCCCCGGTAACTTCACCCAGATTATACCGTTCCAGCATTAAGGCCGACACGCGGGGCAATTTTGGCTTTCCGCTTTGATAAAATTCTACGGGATCTCTATCCCGGAAGGACTCATCCATCATTCATTTTCTCCTTCATAACGAATCCGCGCCCGAGTGTTAAAGGCGGTCAGTCGCTTCCGTACCCCCGAGATAGACATCCCCATGGCCTCCCCGATTTCCTTAAAGGTCATGCCATCGACGTAATACATAAAACACATGGTCCGGGTTGATTCTGTTTCGGTTTTTAAGATGGTATCCATCACCATTTTCGCCTCCACATGATCATAAGCCCGGTCATGAACGGAGTGGTCCAGGGGTTCCGGTTCCTCATAGTGATCCTCCCTATGCCGTTTCTTCCAACGGATACGGTTGAGGCAGGTATTGGTCGCGATGGTATAGAGCAGACTCGAAGGAAACTGTCCGTGGAGCTGTTTTTTCGACTTCAAAAGCTTGACAAATACATCTTGAACCGCGTCCAAGGCATCCTCCTCGTTACCGAGCATAGCCCGGCAGCGCCTTAAAACCATGGGCAGGTATTTTTCATAATAGGCGTTGATGTCAATAACCATGGTTCCTCTTACCATCCTTACTATTCCCCAGGGAGCTACGTTATTGTAACACCGAAGCCAAGGAAAAACGCACCGCCTAAGTCATTGTTTTTATGTTGAGGTGTGGTAGGTGTGGGGACAGAGGTTGCCGGGACCAGTCGCAGGGGACCGGTGTACGAGGACAAAGGATACCAATGCTGGTTGTAGGGGGACCAATCCTGGGGATAGAGGTTACGCCTGAGCCGGAACAAGGGCGCACCCAGAGTTTGCGGCGGGGTATGAAACCACCCGATCACCCGAATCGTAAAGAAGCTGTAAGAAAGTCAGGTAAAAAATTGAGACGGTCCTAAAAACTGTCCATCACACCGGGGGAATTCCTTTCCGCTCATCCTTGGAGGGAAGAACCAGAAGGAGGCGATAGTGTATGACAACCACAAGTACCAGAAACGTTCTTTTATTGATCGGATATTCGGAACGATCAAAGAGAACCGCCAGCTTACGGTAAGCTATGAACAATCCGAGAGACTGGGTGTGAGCCTTCACCTATGAACTTCCTCGGATTTATCCTGGTCGCCTTCCTCAAAATACTCCTTTGCTAACCGTACCAGGGCTATCCGCTATCAAAGCTCCGGTTTTGGGATCCCGCTTGTCCGGCGATCCGAGGGTAAGCATGACCAGTTCCCCGGATTTATTGCTTTTTCTTGACTCCCGCTCAATCACCAGAACAAGTCCCCGGGCAGAACAGCCGTACCGTCCATATCGGTTCTGATTCCCTTCCTGCATCCTGGACCGATAAGGCAGGGGAAACCTATCTGAGAGAATCCGTACAGGAAGCGTTTTTTCTTCCCCCTGAGGAACTTTCGGTTCTTTCCCTACTGGTCCGGTAAGCAAAAAACTCAAGCTTGCCCGTTCCTTAGGAAGCCCTGCAGCAGCGGAAAGGGTCTGCAAGGCTGCAGGGGCATCTTCCGTATCA
>JAITBE010000198.1 GCA_031283755.1 Spirochaetaceae bacterium | reverse complement strand
GTAATACTTCCAGATGGGAAAGATAAGAATAGGCGGCGATAAAAAAGGGGATTTGAATCAGCAGACTGAAGGTATTCCGCATGGCGTAAACAGGATGGTAGTGATTCTGCCGGTAGTAGGTTGAGAGCATCATGTACTGCTCATCGCCTTTGAACACCGCTTTTATTTTGGCGATCTTCGGCGCCAGGCGCTTCTCCATATCCCGTTCGGCTTTCTGCCATGCTTCGGCGCGGAAATAGAGGGGCAGGGTAAGGGCGCTTACCGCCATACTGACCCCGAAAAGCGCAAGCCCCGTATTGTGGGCAAGGCGGTAAACAAAAAGATAGCACAATTCTATGATTTGGACCAAAGGAAAAATAATGAGGGTATAGAGAACGTTCATTTTTTACCTTTTCCCCATTTACGGGATCTATGATATTGGTATGGACCGTATAATCTTTTTCGGATTCGGCGCGAACGTCGCGGCCATTACTCCGCCTCATTCTGCCGAACCAGTGAGACCGATGCATCCGGCGCTTCGTCATTATCCGGCCGGTAAATCCTGCCGCGTTCGGGTACTGCCCGGCACCCCAAAAGATTAAATACAATCTAAAAAATTGTCAATATAAAATCCAAGGGGCGACGGGCCGGTTACGGTGGAGTAAAATACGGCTGCCCTGTCAGGTCCCAAAGATAACGAAGCTCTGTCCCTCCAGGGTACAGGTTCCGTTTTCCAGCCGTCCCTGCCCGATAGAATACAGGGGCCGGCCGTTGCCCGGGGCTTTGACAGGAGCGCTTACCCGTTGGCTTCCGGGATTTACCGCCAGAACCAGGGAACCCCGCTTGTACACAAAGGGAAGTTTTTCCTTTTCCGCGTAGAGGATTTCCAGATTGGGCCGGCCGTCAAGCTCATCATGGGTCCGGCGGAATTTCAGAATTTCCTTAACCGTGTTATACAGGGAAGCGGGATTTTTTCCTTCCGATTCCACCGTAGGGGCATCGGGCTCACTGTCCACGGGCAGGTAGAGGGCTTCCGCCGGGGCGGAAGAAAAGCCCAGGTTTTTTCCCGCGGTCCACTGCATGGGGGTCCGGGCGCCGGTACGGAAATACCCCCCCTCCTTGGTGGGGAGGTCCAGGTACCGCATACCGATTTCGTCTCCATAGTACAGGAAGGGAACTCCCGGCAAGGTAAAGATCATCCCGTAGGCCAGCTTCAATTCCTCCGGGGTTAAGTTAAACCGGGTACGGATGGTATCATGATTTCCGGTGATCAAACTGATAAAACCGTCATTTTTGGTTTTTTCATACCGGGGCAGATAATCGTCCAGAAAGAGTTTGATGTCCCCCCCTCCGTCTTTTTTAAAAAAACTCATATCCTTTTCTATCACCGCTTTACCGGGGCTGTTGTTGTACCTGCGGAACAGGGAATAATAGCCCCCGCCGACTATATGGTTCAAGAGGAAATCCGCGTGAAATCCCGCTTTAAGGGATAATTCGGGGTTACTCCATTCGGCCACCAGCATCGCTTCGGGGTACTCCTTATCCAGCATAGTTCTGATATTCCGCCATATCGACGAGGTGCCGCTTTTTTTGTCATCATCATATTTCGCCAGGGATTCCGCCATATCCACCCGGAACCCGTCACAGCCCAGATCCAGCCAAAACCGCATAATATCCTTCAGGGCTTCCCGGGTGGCGATACAATCGGGATGGTCCAGGGGAAGCTGCCAGGGCTTGCGGGGCTGGTAAAAACCGTAGTTCAGGGCGGGCTGACATTTAAAAAAGTTGATGATATAGGTTCCGTCCCGGGGAGCTTCCCCGCCGATAAAACCTAAACCCTCGGCCCGTTCAAAACAATGGCCGGTCCAGATAAAGCGGTTGGAAAATTCATTGGGTTCAGTCTTACAGCTTTCCAAAAACCAGGGATGTTCCTCCGAGGTATGACCGGCAACCAGGTCCAGGATAACCCGCAGGTCCTTTTTATGGGCCTCTGTAAAAAGCCGGCCCAGATCCTCATTGGTACCATACCGGGGGGCGGCCTTTTTAAAGTCCCGCACGTCATACCCCGCATCTATAAAGGGTGAATCAAAACAGGGATTGAGCCACAAGGCATTACATCCTAACCCCTTGATATAATCCAACTTTTGGATGATCCCCTCAAAGTCTCCGATTCCGTCACCGTTGGTATCATAAAAGGATTGGGGATAAATTTCATAAAAGATCGCGTTATTAAGCCATTTGGGCATATCAGCCTCCTTAAAAAAATAGTGTCTGTCCATAAGGCAGGTTGCTTTATGGACGTCCTTCAAAAAATCAAACCCGGCTGCTGAAAAGGATCAAACCAGTTCCTCAATCCGGGCAATAAGAGCTTCGGTATAGGCGGCAATGTCCGGTACATCCGCTTTTTTCACCCTAAATCCTACCGCTCCGGGATGACCGCCGCCGTTACGGAAATCCAGGACCGATAAGACCCCCCGGAGATCGATCGTCGGAAACTGCGCGCTCCTCCTCAGCCGGAACTGGATGAAATCCGAGAGGGCTTCATCATCGTAATACACCACCATCCCCAGCCTGCCGCATTCTTCCGCCAGGGTATCCGCCGCCGCTTTGGATATGTTCACCATAAGTTCCGCTCCGTATAAACCAAACATTTCCTCGGACAGCGCTTTATCAAGGCAAACATACTGAACCAATTTTGATTTGCGTTTCAAAGCCATAATTCCGTCGTAACACTTTTTTTCCTGTACGGAAAACCGTTGGATCACGTCGAATATGGCTTCCATGGATGAAAGATTGCCCCTGCCTTTGACGGTTTTTTCAAAAAGAAGCCGGTCAAAAATCCCGGTAAAAATCTGATAATACCGGCGTTCCCGGGATGTTTTCAGGTACTTTCCCATCTGGGAATCCCCCACAACCCCGGTCAAAATCGCCAGGGCGATATTCCGGGAGAAAAACTCCTCCGCCGTAAGCTCCAGTTTTTTCGCCAATTTAAGGGCCATATACCCCAAAAGTTCGCAGGTGCTGGAAGCCTCCGATACCAGGCAGTAGCCGGGATCTCCCGCGTATTGGGTATCCAATTGAAGATGATGATCTATCTCAATTTTTCGTATGGAGGGATTTTCCATAAGCCGGGCTATGGATTCATTCATGGCTATCATATCCGGTTTTGGGGTATCCAGGATCACCAGGGTTGAAATATTTTGGAGATTTACTTCTTTGCCGTAACTTACGGAGATGTTGTTGTATTTACAAATAGCCAGGAGGTAGTTAAATTGCTCCTGAACCGGGCCGGACACAAAAATTGTTGCTTCTTTTTGTAATTTACTTAACAAAAGGGCAAAGGCTACCAAAGCCGCTACACAATCCGTATCCGGGTCTTTATGTCCAAGCAAAAGAAAAAAGTCATTTTTTTGAATTACCTCGATAATATTACCCACCAGGCGTTTTTTTTCGGCAATGGTTTGTATCTCCGTCTTCATTTCCTTTTTTCTCCTTCTAGTATTTATTCTACTACGTTTTACTTAAATTAACACCAGGGGCAATTTCAAAATTTCAAATTTTGAAAGATTTTACTTGTCAAGCGGCCTTAGTTTAAGCGAAAAACAGACCGGCTTACTTTTAGGCTTAACCGCTTTTTCCTCAAAATTCAAGATACGTTCCCCAGGGCAAAAGCATTTACTTTTTGATCGTTAAAATTTCCTTGAATTCACCGGAATTTCCAAGAAAAACTAACCGCGAAGGACACGAAGGACACAAAGGATGTATGAAGCAACACGTTATTCGAGAGTCTGGTTTAATACCCCGTCGAACCTTCGGTTCGCGCTTGCTCCGGCTCAAATGTCGTAACGCTTACAAAGGTTTGGTATTAAACCAGATGGTATAATAAATTTCCTTGCGACCGAGCCTCCGTTTTGACTAACGCAACGCTTAAGATACCGCA
>JAITBE010000154.1 GCA_031283755.1 Spirochaetaceae bacterium | reverse complement strand
AGCCTGACCCTGGCCAATTTTATGCGGGTCACCCTGTATTCGACCATGGCGGCCTTAAAAATCGGCATGGATATTTTGACTGAAAAAGAACAGATCCGGCTGGACCGGCTTTTGGGGCACGGCGGCTTGTTCAAAACCAAAGGGGTGGGCCAGCGCCTTTTGGCATCGGCGTTGAATGTGCCGGTGGCCGTCATGGAAAGCGCCGGGGAGGGCGGCGCCTGGGGCATCGCGCTCCTCGCGGCCTATTTGCCGCAAAAGGTGGGGGGCGAAACCCTGGAAGATTTTCTCGCGCAAAGGGTGTTTGCCCGTAATCGCGGAGAATCGATAAAACCGGAACCCCAGGACCGGCAGGGATTCGCGGAATTTATGCGGCGTTACCGGGCGGGAATCGCGATAGAGCAGGCGGCTGTGGAACATCTAAAATAAACGACGGCGAGGTTCAATCATGTTTGATCTGGAGCGGTGCGAATTTTGGTTTGTCGCGGGAGTCAGGACCTTTATGGCGAAGAGGCCTTAAAACAGGCGGCGGAACACGTCCGGATCATGGCCGATGAGTTGAACCGGGACCCGGTTATCCCCGGCAAAGTGGTCCTCAACCCCTGGCCAAGTCCCCGGAGGGCATACGAAAACTCTTTGAAGAAGCCAACGGGACTTCTTCCTGCGCCGGATTTTTCACCTGGATGCACACCTTTTCACCGTCAAAGATGTGGATAGGCGGATTGGGGATCAACAAAAAACCGCTGCTCCACCTCCACACCCAATTTAACCGGGACATCCCCTGGGCCGTCATCGATATGGATTTTCTGAACCTGAACCAGTCCGCCCACGGTGACCGGGAACACGGCTACATCTACGCCCGGATGCGGCTCCCCCGGAAAGCGGCGGCCGGTTTTTGGCGGGACGGCGAAGTCCGCCGCCGTTGCCCGGCTGGACGGGGAACGTTCCGTGATCCTGCCTGCGGCTGGGGGATTGGGGATCTGGCGGAGATAATGGGCATTGAATTCGTGCGTATTGATAAGGACGCCAAACCGGTCAGATTGCGGGATGAACTGCGCCGGGCCGAAGCCTATTGGACGGGCCGGTAGCGAGCCGGTTTCCACGCCGCCCCTAATAAAGGCCGGGAATTCATGGAAAGGAAGTATTGCTTTGTATTAAAATAAAAGAATATGGTTCATAAAAATCCGGTGGGGTATACCGCGAAACGGCTCCTTTTTATCACCGTCGGGGCATTACTGATGGCCTTTGATCTTAATACCTTTGTACAAGCCGGGGGGCTTATCCCTGGAGGTTTTACCGGTCTTGCCCTGTTGATCAAGGAAATCGCCTTCCGCTCCGGCGGCGTTGAGGTGCCCTTCAGCATCATCCTCTTTATCCTGAACGCGGTGCCGGCGGCGATCAGTTTTAAGTATATCGGGAAATGGTTTACCATCTATTCGGGGCTGATGGTGATCCTGTCGGGGCTTTTTACGGACTGGATGCCGGCCATGTTTATCCAGGTCATCCAGCTCCACGACGTGCTGCTCTCCGCGGTATTCGGCGGTATCCTCAACGCCTTGGCCATCAGCCTCTGTCTCCACGTGGGGGCCACCAGCGGCGGTACCGACTTTATCGCCATTTTCATTTCGGAAAAATACCAAAGGGATGCCTGGAATTATATTCTTATCGGGAATTGCATCATCCTCGTCCTGGCGGCCTTCCTTTTTGAGCTCAACCGGGTCCTCTATTCGATCATCTTTCAGTTTACCACTACCATAGCCCTGTCCGGAATGTACCAGGGCTACCAGCAAAAGACCCTGTTCATTATTACCGGTAAAAGCCAGGAGGTGTACGAGCTGATCCGGGACCGGACCCACCACGGGGCCACCTCCTTTTCCGGTACCGGCCGTTACGAGATGACCGGGCGGGTGATGCTGTATTCGGTGGTGTCCGCCGGGGAGGCCGCCGGGCTGGTTGCGGAGATAAAAAAGATCGATCCCGATGCCTTTATCAATGTGATAAAAACCGAACAGCTCAACGGACGGTTCTATCAGACCCCCAAGGATTAACCCCTGGCTTTTTTACCCTTTAAAGGCAGGTAATCACTATGTTTCAAAATTTTACCTTTGCACTCGGTAATTCCTAACGCAATTGAAAGAATACCGCATAGGGCGTTCTAAAGCCGCGTGTTTTTCTTGGCCGTCCATTGGTAATATCGCTATTTTTGATACATCCCGCTGTGTCAGTTCCCTGAAATCCTCCACCGAGTACAGCATGTCCCGTATCAGACAATTCGTGTTTTCACAGGTCCCTTTCTCCCGCGGCGAATGGGGATGACAAAAACATACCGCTGTCCCCACATTCTCAGTCAGCTCTCTGTGTTGGCCGTTCTCTTTGCCCTGATCAAAGGCATACTCTTGCTCAGCGCCGGTTCAAGCCGTTTGAACCGCTTCTCTATCTTCTTTCGTACTGTCCGGGCGTCCATGCTTTCAAGCACATCCCTCTGTACAAACCGGCTCTTCCGCTCTACCGTGGTCATTCTTTAGGTACCCTTGAGTTTATGATGTTGGATCAGGCCCCCTGCGATTAATACAGTTTCTGTTTTAATTTGGGCAGGAAAATACTGAGCAGAACCGACGAAAACAACAGGATGCCCCGAATCACGTACTGCATATACAGGCTAATATCCAGCAGGGTCATCCCGTTTATCATTACCCCCAAAAATAAAATACCCAAAAAAGTCCCCGAGACCTTACCAATGCCGGCGCCCATGCTGGTTCCGCCGATGACAACCGCGGAAATCACATCTATCTCCCATCCGCGGCCAAAACTGTAGGTGGCCGAAAGAACCTGCGCCGAATTCATCAATCCACTCAGGGACGATAACAGCGCAACGGCAACAAAACTGATTATCTTTGTTTGCAGCACGTTGATCCCCGAAAGCCGCGCGGCTTCTTCATTGCCCCCCACCGCATAAATCGAACGGCCGATATTGGTATAGTTTACAATAAACATAATAATGCAAAAAGCGATAATCAGAATTATCACGGGAATGGGGATCGGCCCTATCCGGCCGAATCCTACGGCGATGAACCAGTCGGGAAACACGCCGGAAATGGGAAATCCACCGCAGATAATACCGGCAAGTCCGAAAAGGAAAAGTTGTGTGGCCAGGGTGACAATAAAGGAAGGCATGGTAAACCTATGCTGCATATAGCCGTGAAAACAGCCGATCGCTGCGGATAAAACAACTACCGCTGCTATGCCCAGAACGCAGGATGCCGTTACGCCGATGCCGAGCATGGCAGGTAAAAACTTGCAGGCCCAGGCAACGATAACTCCCGAAAGGCCAATAATGGAACCTATGGAAAGATCTATCTGCCCCGATATTATGACCATGGTCATGCCAAAGGCGATCACCCCGCGTATAGACATGCTTCTGAAAATATTCAATATATTATTCAGCGTCATGAAAACCGGCTTTACAATCCACATGGCCAAAACAATTACGAGAATTAAAAGCAAAATGATATTATCCAGCAGGATAATCTTCCATCTGTTTTTATTGAGTATTTTCATGCCGTAAAACTCCATTCCCCCGTTCTGCAAAGGTTATTTTTTCCGGTACATCGCCGGACATACAGGCGGCATACAGATCTTCAACGCCGCACGCATCGGGGTTTACCTCGCCGATGATCCTTCCGTTTTTCATAACCAGTATCCGGTGACACACTTCAAGCAATTCCTCAAGTTCGGTAGAAACAAAAATGGAAGATACCCCTTTCCTTGCCTGTTTCCACATAATTTCAAATATCTGCTGCTTCGCGTTTACATCAATGCCCCGGGACGGTTCATCGTAGAGCATGATGAACGGCTCCGTGTTCAGCCAGTTGCCGACTACCACTTTCTGCTGATTCCCTCCCGACAGGGAATTGCAGGGGTTTTCCATATTGGAAGTACGGATTTCCAAGGCTTCTATCTGCCGCCGGGCATAGTCGTTACGCTTCTTTTTGTTTTCGATAAATCCGGCGATGGCGGTCTGCCTCATGCTGGCATAACAGAGATTGTCTTTTATGGAATTAAAGAGGATAAGGCCGTCTGTTTTGCGATCCTCCGGGGTAAGGCCAAGGCCGTATCGTATCATCTTTATTGGATTGCCTTTGGTAATTACCTTGTCTCCGACAACCACTTCACCGGCCGAAACCGGGTCCGCCCTGAAAATTCCCCGCAGCAGTTCCGTCCTGCCCGACCCCAGCATACCGGCTATTCCCAATATCTCCCCTTTCCCAAGTTCAAAAGAAACATCGCTGTAGTACTTATGGCGGGTAAGATGCCTTACCCGCATGACCACATCATCCTTTACCGCAATGTCCCGGGGGCGGGAACGGACAGAAACCTGGCCGAACATCATGCCGATGATATCCTTGTGATCTGTCTCCTGCATCGGTATTGTGCCGATGTAGTTTCCGTCACGGAGTACGGTAACGTCATCCGCAATATCCTTCAACTCCTGCAGCTTGTGGGTAATATAGATAATAACAATATCCCTTTCCTTTAGACTGCGGATAAATTGCAGCAGGTTTTGTACCTCGTGCTGCGCCAACGCGCTGGTAGGCTCATCCAGCATCAATACCTTTGGATTAAAACTCATGGCCTTGGTTATTTCAACGATCTGCCGCTGCCACATGCTTAATTGGGCGATTGGAACGTGAGGGTCTATAGCCGCATCCATTGTTTTTAGCAGACGTTCTGCCTGCATATATACCCCGCGCCAATCAATGACAGGGCCGTGCTTCGGCATTTTATTGAGAAATATGTTTTCCGCCACACTCATATTGGGGATAAGGCTGGTCTCCTGATAAACGGTTACGATCCCCTGGGCATGGGCATCGGCCGGGGAATTCAGAATGAGCCTCTTGTCATCCATATACAACTCACCGCTGGTAGGGGGGATTACACCGGCAAAGAGTTTTACCAAAGTTGACTTGCCAGAACCGTTTTTCCCCAGCAAGGCGTGTATCTTTCCGCTTTCAAGTTCTATGGATACATCGTTTAGCGCGCGCGTTCCGGGATAATCCTTGACTATATTCCTGCCAATGAGCTTCACAAACCTGCCTCTTCACACCAGCAACACGCCCCGCGGAACAGGACATTGTTTTTAATCTCGAACCTCTGAGCCTCTTGGCGCCAGTCAGCGGCTTACCTGTCCACGCCGTACTTGTCCTTCAGAAATTTCCTGACGTTGCCGGTATCGGTCCGGGAAAGCACAATCCCCGGAACCGGGTCTGTTTTCCCCGTAGGCTGGACTTCACCGGCGATCGTTTTTTTCAGCAGCTTTATAGCGTTGTAGCCCTGCATAAAGGGATCCTGTGCAATGGAAGCCTGTAGAATATTCTTGTCCTCCAGTATCATCTCCGCCACCTGCTGGTTAATATCATAGCCGAACACAAAATATTTTCCGGCAAACCCCGCCTGATCGACCGCCTGTATCGCGCCAAGCATACTGAGCCCGTGGGCGCAAAAGAAGAAATCCACATTCGGATTCGCGGTAAGAATATCCGTGGCAGCGGCAAGGGCCAAATCTATCTGCTCGGCGGCCTGACTGGCAACGATATTGTATTCGATCCCCCCTTCGTCCAGGGCCGCGAGGAAACCGGTGTAACGGCTTTTTGATTGGGCGGGAACTTGGGTGTCAAAATGCAGCAAGGCGATATTCACCGGACGATTGTACCGCTGTTTAACCCAGACGACCGCATTTTCGCCTACCAGATGACCGTTAAGATAATCGTCGGAACAGTATCCGCCGCTCAAAAAATCAACATTATTTAACTGCATATTGACAGTAGCCACTTTTACCCCTTGGTTTGAAGCAACCCGCAGCGTGGCAATCGAGGTGTTGGGATCCAGGGGCGCGATGCAAATGCCCTGTACCTTCTGGTTGACATAGGTGTTGATCAGTTCAACCTCTCTGGACTGGTCGCTATTGGTATTGGCCGTCAAAAGCGTAATGTCCTCTTCCCCGGCGGCTTTTTTCATCCCATTGATCAGGTCGTTCATGAACTCGTCGTCCTGAAAAACAATACCTGCGATGGTGATTTTGTCGCCGGCAGCTTCTTTTTTACCGCTGCAACCGGCCAAGATAAAAAACACCGCAAAAACAAGCAGACACACGCCAATTCTTCTCATGATTCATTCCTCCATGAAACCAATATAAAAAACCGCTTTCACAAACCCGAAATTCCAGGACGACTAATTGAGCCTGTTCCAAAACTAATTGACTGTGCGCTAAACGCGCACGGTGCGAACCTCCGGTTCGATGGAACAGGCTCCCGGAAAAACCGGTCAAAACCCCGGTTTTTCCATCAAATCCAAGGAAGCTGTTCCAAAAACTGAAGTTTTGGAACAGCCTCAATTATCTAACTCTTTTTTCAAAATGTCAAGGGAAAAGAAGAATTTGTCAGGGCATCGGCGTTTAGTTTTTGATCGTTACAATTTCTTTGAACTCACCGGAATTTTTAAGAAAGACTAACCACAAAGGCGAAATCGAACCTTCGGTCCGCGGCGCACAAAGGATGTATGGGGCAATGCGTTATTCCTTCCTTCTGCGCCTTGGTGGTTAAAAATCCTTCACTATTTTGGTAAATTTCCAGCCTCTGAAAAGTTACATGACGTTGCCCTGAGAATTTGTGCTTTGTACCGGGCAGAAGGAACGCCTTGGGATGAAGCCGAAGGGGGCTGTTCCTGCTTGTGCAATGATGCGCCCGGTTTCGCTCATCATCTCCTTGCTCTCGACCCCTTGCTCTTTTTTTGTCATATACCCCCCGGAAGCGTCTGTCATCTTCGCGGGCATGAACCCTCAGTTTGGATCAGGTGTATAGATCAACTCCACCCCTTGTTGCATTAGCAGGGATTCCCATGGGGGGGATAATTTTTGATCGGTGATAAGGACATTTATCCGCGAAAAGGCACATATTTTGTAGAAGGCAGGACGGTCAATTTTGGTATGATCGCAGAGGAGAATAGTCTTTTGACAGGCGGACATCATCTTTTTACGGAGTTCCGCCTCGGCATCGGAATAATCCATTGCCCCGTGGCTCATCCACAATCCGGTGCAGGAGAAGAATAATTTTGACGCCCAATAATCGGTGACGCAAGCTTCCGCCTGGTTACCCACCATAGAAAGGGAACGTTTACGCAATTTGCCGGAGAGACCGTATACGGTAACATTTTCCAGCAGGGCCATATCGGTCATAGCCCGAATACCGTTGGTTACCACCGTCAAATTATTGATACCGTCCATAAAATTAGTCATTTCTTTGGTGGTAGTAGAGGCATCCATAAAAATGGTATCCTGGTCTTTCAGAAAACGGGCGGCCTCCCGGGC
>JAITBE010000137.1 GCA_031283755.1 Spirochaetaceae bacterium | reverse complement strand
CTTTGCAGGATATACGACGGGGGCCTTCCCTGGGGCCGACACACAAGCTGGGATTTGGGCGCGTCAACTGGATTGGCAATTACCGCCGGGGCCTTGATGCCGCGCTGGAAAATTCCTATGCCTATAATTTTAATCGTTTAGGCACGGGCAGGGAAGCTCTTTCTGTTGATTATACGGTTTCGGGTACGGCCCATTCTATTATAAGTGATTTTTCGGGCTTTTCATCCCGGATACAATTCCGCCGCTGGTTTTATCACGATCCCGGTTATTATGATTTGGCCGGTGATACCCTTCGGGGCATCCTCGACAAAACCGTACAGGCCGATTATATGCTCTCCCTGAATCTTGATTTTCCTTTTCGGATTCTGCAATTCCGTCCGTCAAGGTGGTTCCATAGTCTCAAGCCGCGTTTTTTTAATTTTGATATGCACCTTTCTCCGATCATCGATTTTGCCCTGTACCATGCGCCTTCTTCAAGCGTCAGTCAGGCTTCAGACAGACAGTTGCCCGCAAATTCAAAAATCAGTCTCGCAGGCCAATATATTTTGGTCTCAGGCGGGTTTGAAATAATTGTATTTCCGGATTTTATGCGAAGTTTCTATATCAGAGCCAGCCTGGCGTGGAATATCATGGAACAAATAAATTCCTCAGACGAAAATATCGGCGAAATATTTATTGGTACAGGACACCATTACTAATATCAGGGAGGAACATAGGAAATGATTCGACGGGAAACAATGGACATTCGGCAGAAAATTATTGCGGCATCGACAAGCCGCGGCTGGTCCGCTCCCCATGCCGCATATATCCATGAAGCTGATGTTACAGACCTTGTTTTATGGCTCTCCAAATTAAATACTCATACCGCTTCCTCAAAAATAACGTTAAATACCCTTCTTGTGTACATTATTGTCAGTGGTATAAAATCATGTCCCGCTGTAAATGCCCATATTCATTACAATAAATGGTTCGCATCGGGCAGTGTAACGCTTCTTGACAGTATTGATGTTAATATGCCGATTATCTTGTCAAATGGAAAGATGATGACCATAAAATTGGCTGATTTTGGAAATAAAAAACTAAAAGAAATGCAGGATTATATCAACCATCTGACGAAAAAAATCAAAAATACCGATATGGATGCAGCCCTTATGAAAACAGCCCTTTATGAAACGTTTCAGTTGTTAAAAAAGGGGGATGTGATACACCCTTTGGGCCGCTTGATTGGAATAAAATTAGGAAAAAACAGAATAAAGAAGATTTCAAAAGCATCCTATAAAAAGTATATAACCATGCCCATAGAAGAACGTATCAATATTCATGATATTAATATCGGGACTGTAACTATCTCTAATATGGGCGCCGCGCTAAGCAATACGAAAGGCTCCCCCGCGCTAATAGATGTAATATCTCCACAGGTATTTGCCGTTGGCATTGGCCCAATGTATGATGAGTCAGTAGTATCTAAAAACGATGATCTGAACATTGATATTTCAGTCCAAAAAAAATTAAAATTTTGTTTTGCGTTTGATCACCGGGCATTAGATTTTGGTGATATTGTTCCACTCATAAAGAAAGTTGATATTGTATGCAAAAATCCTGAGTTGCATATAGAATAGTAAAATTTATGAAAAGTTTACCGCTTGTTTGTCCGTCCCCGCCCTGCAACAAAGGCCGCCTCCGAATGAGACATTGACCTCCTCGGCATGAAGGCCATCTACCGGGGACCGGCAAAAGCCCGTGAACCAAACTTGCTGGCAGGTATAACAATGACCTTTTACATAGCGAGGGATGGTGAAGGCGGGAAAACACTCTGTGGCGGTCTCGACACAATCCCCGCCGAAGCCCAATCCGCCCTCGATACCATGAATACCCACCAGCAAAAACAGTTTCTGCGCCGTTTTATAGAAGAAGGCGACCGTGTTTTCAGAACAGCCTGGAAACAATCATTAGTAGAAAAATAAAAAGGGGGAAAGCCTTCCACTCCCCCCTTCTACGAGGGCTTGCGCCCCCCAGGCTGTGTCAATGGAATGACAAACAACAAAAGCCGCTTTGAGCGGCTCACGAATTCAAGCCCCCGGTTTTGCCGGGGGTATTTGACTTGTTGACAGTGGCGGAGCAGGGAATTCCCCGCCCCGCCCGGGTTTAACCGGCTAAAGCTCAAGTACCGGCGGTAAATTTATCGAGAGCGCCCGCAGTTCATCCACCACATAGACATTCCGGACCGCAATTTCCCCGTCCAGGGTTAGTACCACCGGGGCAAAATTCAGAATCCCCCGGATACCAGCGGCGGCCAGTTTTTTCGCAGTTTCCTGGGCGGCTCCATCAGGGACGCAGAGGAGGGCAATTTCTATGGAAAAACGGCGAATAATTTCAGCCATTTTATAGGCCGGATAGAGGGGCACCGGGGATTTGAGGATCTCCACCCGGTTTACGCTGATATCGAACCCGGCCACCAGTTCAAATTCCCCAAAATGGAAGGCCTGCAAATTGAGATAAGCCGAACCAAGCCGGCCCAAGCCCACCACGCAGAACCGGCGGTGGGTTTCAAGGTCCAGGGTCTTTTTTATCGCCCGGATTAACAGCGCCGGGTCATAACCCTGGGTCGTACCGCCATAATCCCCGTCCAGATATGAGACATCCTTACGCACGGTAACACTGGACCAACCGGTCAACGCCTCTATCTGATGGGAAGTTACCTGCTTTGTTCCCATTTTCTCAAGTACCCGCATAAGATACAGCAGACGACCCTTGGCCGGCTCAGGAATTTGCGCCATGACAACCCCTATTCGTGAAATTTTTCACAACTGAATTAATATGAAAAAATCTTACCCAAAAGTCAAGGCCATGCCAAATGCCGCCGGCAATTTTCAGTTTAATGAGCTTCCACGGAGCAAGTTCTAAATTTAACCCACAATTCAGGTATCATTACCTGTTTTAAGAAAAAACCACGGAATTTCACCAAAAGAACAAGAAAGAGAAAAAATAGCGTATATACCTTTTTCCGTGAAATTCCGGGTCTTCCGCGGTTAAATTTCTTCATTTGCGTCTTGTTTAGGGGAATGAGTATGGGTCTGTATTTCCATGGGTCAAGTTTAGAGTAAACTCCGGGCTATTAAACCATAACTCCGTTCATGTTAGGCGGCCTATATCCTCTAATTCTTTGTAGTATAAAGAATTACGATGATTATATGATTTAGAATAGACAACCTAATTAAATTGTCTATGGATGGATGTAATTCTTTGCAATATAAGGAATTACGTGATAGACAGCCTGTTTTGGGCGGAGTTAGAGATTAAACCAGACTTTCGACTAAGGCTAAAAAAATCGATAAATAACCCCGGGTTATACCAATCATCACAAACTTTCATTCGAAATTCATACCTTTGTTCGTGTCTGCCCGAGTGGTTCGCAGGGGTTATTTTTCTTCGTTAGCGCACTATAGCGACGACTGCCGAAGCGCTTGCTCTACCCGGGCAAGGTCCACCTGAAGCTGCCGGTTTCCGGGTAATTCCGCCAGGCCCTCCCGGATAACCCGGAGGGCGTCATCGTATTTTTTTCCATTAAAGAAGGTCACAAAGCGGTTGTGAATTTCCGTGGTACGGTTTGAACGGAAAACCTGGAGGGCGTTGTCCAGCCGGGAGCTTCTGCCGTAACGTTCTATTGCCTCCTCCAGAAAATGCATTGCCGCCTGCCAGCCTTGTTCGGCGGCCAGGATTTCCCCTTCTTTAAGCAGGACAAAGGTCCGCATCTCCTCTACCCGGGCCGGGGCAAGGCTGTGGCTGCTTTGGGCGTTGTTGATGGCCCGGAGGCTGGCTTCGGCTTCCGAAACGGTCCGTATCCGGGAACTCTGGTTAACCAGTTCCGCATCGGTGATGAGGACGCTTAGACGGTCCGCATTGCTCCGGCTGAGGGCGGATGCATGGGCGTTCAGGGCGGCCCGGGCTTCGGTGAATTGCTGGGAACGGATAAGTTTAACCAGGAAGTTATTCAGCGCCCCATAGGTAAATTCTTCCCAGCGGGCATGGGGGTATCTTTCCCGGGCAAGGGCGGCCCAGCGGAGGGCGTCATCTTCTTTGCCAGCCTTTACCAGGGAGACGCCGAAGTTGAGCAGCCGGTCCAGAAGGTCCTGGCTGGGATCGGCAAAAAAAGGTGACGAAACAGGACGCGGCCGCCGGGAAAGGAGGCTAACCCGGTTCAAGGCCAGGGTCACCGAACCGGTATAGTGGCCCCGGGTTTCCAGATCGAAGATGCGGTTGGTGAAGATGAGGGAGATGAGTTCCAAAGGGCTCAGATCGGTCCGATCCCGGTAATTTCGGGCGGGCACATAGGCGAAACCCGTGAGGCGGCCGAAATCATCGTGGAATTCCCGGCGGCTGCCGGGGTCAAAGCCATAGGGGTTGGTGGTTTCTACATCAATGGTTTCTTTTCCCGCCCGGATGGTAACAAAGGCATGATCCCGGGTCATAACTCCCCAAACTTCAAGCTCCTGGGAAGCGGCGAGGATCAAATACAGAACCGCCGAAGACACGCAGTTATACCGGCCGTTGATAAAAATTTCGTCCACCCGGGTCTGACGTTCCGAATATCTCTTGAGCAGCTTAGTATGGATAAACTTGAGAATAAATTCGCCCCGCTCCCGGGGCGCCATGGACAGGGATGAGGCGGCTTCCAGTTCCGCCGCCGCGGTGAGGATACGATCCATAAAGCGGCTACCGGTTTCGCCCCCGGAAGCCCAAAGGGCTATCTGGGCAAGGTCCTGCCAGGAATAGGGCCGGGAAGCCCCCAACCCGGCGTATGCCAGGGCCTGGGGATCCGGCTCAAGGCTGGGAAAATTTCCCATGGATGGAGCCTGAGCCCCAAGCCGGGACCATCCCAGAAGCCCGAAAAAAAGCGCGGCAAAAGCTGCTACCCGCATTGACTTACAAATACCCCCTCTCATACTATAGAATATCATATTTTGAGTTTTTTTTAAAGCCCGGCTGGTTTTGAAAAAGGCTCCGCTTTTTTACATAAATTTACATAAAAAGGAAAAGTTATGGATCATTTTGACGCGGATCTGCTTATCCTGGGGGCTGGTCCGGCGGGGCTTACCGCGGCCCAATACGGCGCCCGGGCGAATTTGAAGGTCCTGGTGATCGAACAGCTTGCCCCAGGGGGACAGACCCTGTTTATCGATAAACTTGAAAATTATCCCGGCAATATCGGAGAAAAATCCGGCTTTGAGATATCCCAGGATATGCACCGTCAGGCGGAGCTTTTCGGGGCTGTTTTTCTGACCGAAACGGTGACGGCCCTGGAAAAAGAGGGAGGGGGCTTCAAAATCACCCTGGGAAACAATGAAATCCGCCGGGGCCTGGGGGTGATAATCGCCACCGGCTCCAAATACCGCACCCTGAATATTCCCGGTGAAAAGGAATTTTACGGCCGGGGGGTTTCCTATTGCGCCACCTGTGACGGACCTTTTTTTAAAAACAAAAGAATAATGGTGGTGGGCGGGGGAGATGCGGCCTGCGATGAGGCCCAGTTTCTTTCCCATCTGTCGGACCAGGTGATGCTTGTCCACCGGAGAGAACGGCTTCGGGCCCAACGGGCCCTGGCCGAACGGGTCCTTCATAATCCCGGCATTGAAACCCGGTTTAATACCCGGCTTTTGGAGATCCGGGGACAGCAGGGCAAGGTGACGTCGGTGGTGTTGGAAAAAACAGAAACCGGAAAAAAATATGAGGAAGAAACCGACGGGGTTTTTATTTTTGTGGGGACCCTTCCCCAAAGCACCCTGGTTTCCGGGGTGGAAAAGGACGAAAACGGGTACATCATCACCAATCAGAACATGGAAACCTCGGTACCGGGACTCTTTGCCGCCGGGGATGTCCGGGCCAGCCCCTTCCGGCAGGTAGTGGTTGCCGCCGGAGAAGGGGCTATTGCGGCTCATCGCGCCGCGGGATATATTGATACAATAAAGGGTGAAGCCTATCTATGAACCGCTGTGGGGGAATTCTGCTCACACTATTTTTTTTAAATATAAGCCCGGGGCAAAGGCTTTTTGCGTTTACCTTTACCAGCCCGGGGTCTCCCCGGACTTTGGCCGCGGCCCTGCTGGAAGAAATGTCCGACGAGGAAGCCCTGGCCCAGACCTTCATGCTCGGCTGGGTAGGGGCCGAGCCTTCCCCCCTCATCATGAACTGGATCAGGGAACGCCATATCGGCGGCGTAAAGATATTCGGCTGGAATACCGGCGATACCCGGAAGCTTGCGGAAACCGTGGGGACCCTCCAGCGGGCTTCCCTGGAAGGCCCTTTCCGGATTCCCCTGCTGGTCGCCACCGATCAGGAGGGGGGCTGGATCAGGCATGTAAAGGGCGCTACCAGTGAAACTCCGGGGACTATGGCCATTGGCGCTTCGGGCTACCCCAGGGACGCTTACCTCTCGGGCTATTATATAGGCCGGGAATTGGCGGTGCTGGGAATCAACATGAATTTCGCTCCCACGGTAGATCTCTATACCAACCAGGCTTCGGAGATCATCGGCCCCCGGGCCTTTGGGGATGATCCGGTCCGGGCGGGAATTCTGGGAGCGGCCTTTATGAAGGGCCAGCGGGCGGCGGGGATTATTGCCACCGCAAAGCATTATCCCGGCCACGGAGGGACGGATCTGGATTCCCACGGGATTCTTCCCCGGATCGATGTTTCCTTCGAGACCCTTTGGAACAGGGAACTGACCCCCTACCGGATGCTTGCCAGGGAAGGACTGCCGGCGGTAATGAGCGGACACCTGGCCTTCCCCAAAACTCAGGCGGGATCCCTGCCGGCTTCCCTGTCGCCGTGGTTTCTGAAAACCCTGCTTCGGGAACAGATAGGTTTCCGGGGGTTGATCATCACCGACGATCTGATGATGTACGGAGCCACCTCCAGCGCCGGAACCCTTTCCCGGGCGGCAAAACAGGCCCTTCTGGCGGGCAACGATATTATTATGATGTCCTCTACCCCAAACCTCAGTGATGCAGTCTGGACCTATCTGGCGGCATCCATGAAGGAAGAGCCGGAATTCCGGGAACGGGTCCGGGACGCTGCCCGGCGTATCCTGGAATTAAAGCTGGAATATCTCCGGGGGGAGCGGGCGGTCCCGCCGGTCCCGGACCTCAAACGGGTAGACGGAGAGCTTCCCGATCCTGAGGGGGCCGCCTTTTTTCTTGGCCTCGCCGCCCGGAGCGTTACGGTAATCCGGGAGGATACGGGGCTTTTCCCTCTTAGCCCGGACAAGGCGGGGCGCGTCCTTCTGGCGGGTCAATTCTCCGATTTTTTCAGCGCCGGAAAGGCCGCCTATCCCGAAGCGGTCTCGTACTGGTATTCTCCGGGCGGCTTGGAAGAGCTGGTCCGCCGGGCGAGGAATGCCGACACGGTGATCTTTTGCCTTGCCGATGCTTCGGGACTGGCCGTTCTGCAGGGACTCCGCTATCTGGGCAAGCGGGTAATAGTGCTTTCGGTGTTGAGCCCCGCCTACCTCGGCGAAGTTTCCTGGACGGCGGGGGCGGTAGCGGTCTACAGCTATGCCCCGGAATCCTTTATCGCCGCTTTTTCCGCTATGCTCGGGCGCATTCCCGCCCGGGGACGGCTTCCCCTGGGATCTGTCCGGCAGATTTTATGAATCTTAAATGGCGAAAAACCGGCAAGGGGGATCTTCCCGCAGCGGAGGCCCTGTTTAGAAAGCTGGAGCCCCTCTGTGTAAACGCCTGTTCCCGCTTTATGCACCGGGAAAGTCCAGACCGGCTCTGGGCCCTCGCCGGAGAGGGAACGATTGCAGCGCTGCTGATTCACAGCCACTGTTCCCTGTTTCCCCTGCTTAACGGACACAGGGACCTGCCGGTTCCCCGTTTTCTTAACCGTTTTCCGGGCAGAGTTTCCATCCATGCCCTCCAGGGAATCCGGGAGGATGTGGAGCTTTTTGAAGCGATCCTGGACCGCCTGGGTTTCCGGCTTTCTGAGGAAATAGACTATGACCTTATGTTCCTGGATAAAGAACCCCGCCGGGAGGCTCTGGCGGCAGGTCCCGGAGGGCTTGTTTTACGGCAGGCCGGTATACAGGACCGGGAAGCCCTTTTCCCGCTGCAGGCCGCCTATGAACAGGAAGAAGTGCTTCCCCAGGACGCCCTCTTCA
>JAITBE010000078.1 GCA_031283755.1 Spirochaetaceae bacterium | reverse complement strand
GACACGCTGGAAAAGCTACAAAGTGAACTGGCGGCATGGCAGCGGGAACGGAACCGGAATCAAAAGACGGTGAAATGGCAGTTTACGGCTAAGGATGCCCGCATTAAGCTGCATGGCTTATATCCGTCCATTTAGCATTTACAAGGTACTAGATTAATTATTAGGCAATGCGAGGTCCCGGCGGCCTGATTTTGGCTAGGTTTTTTTTCTGGGCAACCGCCCCTTTTCGACTAGATTAATTATTAGGCAATGCGCCGTCTTGACAGAGCCAATTTGAGCGGATTATTATTTAAGGGAATTGTTGGAAACTCAGCCGGGTTTTGAAAAATATTCGCCGGATTTAAAAAAGACAGATTGGCTTTAAAGGGACATTAAAGAGAAAATGCCGGAACAGCTTTTTCATAGTAATGTATCCATAACTCCGGGGAACCAAACCTACCTGGAACGTCCCCAAATTAACTGTCTGCTGGAACAGGCGGTACAAAAATCGGTGGTTATTGTCAGCGCCGGCGCGGGGTACGGAAAAACACAGGCGGTCTACTCCTTTGTCCGTAAATATCCTGCCCTTGTCGGTTGGATACAACTTTCCGAACGGGACAATATGGGCAAGCGCTTCTGGGAGAATTTGATCGCCGGAATTGCCGTGGGCAATAAGAAGGCGGCCGTCAAACTGGCGGATATTGATTTCCCGGAAACGGAACGGGAATTTGAGCGCTATTTGGACATTCCCCGGAAAGAAACCCGTACCGATGTAAAATATATCCTTGTCTACGATGATTTTCATCTTATCCACGACAAGGGGGTTTTACGGTTTATGGAACGTTCCATAACCGCCCCTTTCCCCAGCATCACCTCCATTCTGATAACCCGGACCGAACCTCCTTTGAATCTTGCGGAGCTTGAGGCAAAGGGATTATTGGCCCGGATCACCGAGGATGATCTCCGCTTTACCCCGGAAGAAATGGTCGCTTATTTTCGACTCCTGGATATCAATCCTCCGCCCCAGGTAGTTTCTTCAATTTATCGCGATGCCGAAGGCTGGGCTTTCGCCATACATCTGGCGGGGCTTTCCCTTAAAAACGCCCCTTCCGGCACCTATGTGAGCCAGGCCCTCAGGTCAAATATCTTCAAACTGATCGCCAGTGAAGTCATGGCGCCCCTGCCGCATCCGGTGCAGCAATTTCTTATTAAGTTGTCCCTTATTGATCATTTGGTTCCGGATTTGCTGGAGAAACTGGCAGGGGACCCTTCACATATAGAACGGATGAAAGAGTTGGATTCTTTTATTCGTTTCGATGTGTATCGCAATGCCTATCATATTCATCATCTCTTTCTGGACTACCTCAAGGGCAGGCAGGGTGAACTAACGGAATACGACAAAAAGGATCTGTGGCACAAAACCGCCGCCTGGTGCGCGGCCAACGGCCAGAAGATGGACGCCATCAACTACTATGAAAAAGCGGAGGATTATGAACGGCTCATCGACGTGGTCCAGACCATGCCGTCAATACCATCAAACCGGGCTTCGCGGATGCTGCTGGAAATCATGGAACGGGCGCCTCCCGAAATATATGACCAGATCGCCCACGCCCAGGTGCTGCGTACCGGGCTCTATTTGACCCTTGAAATGTTTGACAAATCCAGGGAGGAACTGAACGCGGTTATCGCCAAACTGGAAGCCCAACCCCTCACCCCCACCATAACCCGGACCCTGACGGGCTGTTACAACAACCTGGGCTTTATCGGCATGAATACCAGTTCCTATACCCGGGACTACGACTACATTCATTATTTTGAAAAGGCCCGGTACTATTATGACCTTAACAAATTTGAAGTACAGCCTCCCATATCGGTGATCCCCATCAGCTCCTATCTCTGCCGGGTGAACAGCGAAGAGCCGGGGGAAATGGAAAAGTACATAGCGGCCATCAGCGCGGCGGTTCCCCACACGTCGGTTACCTTTGGAGGCTGCGCCCTGGGGATGGACGACCTCTGCCGGGGGGAGCTGACTTTTTTTAGGGGAGATCTGGCCGGGGCGGAAGCGTTTGTCCTCCGGGCCCTCCAAAACGCCCGGCAGGGGAACCAGTTCGAGATCGAAAACCGGGCCCTGTTTTATCTTGCGCGGATCAAGACGGCGCAGGGGAATTATCCGGCTATTGAAGAGCTGTTTATACAAACCGAGGCCCTGTTTGAGGAGCAGCGTTATCCAACCCGTTTTACCGATTACGATATCCTTACCGGCTGGTACTATGCCCATATAGGGCAGACGGACCGGCTTGCCCCGTGGCTGAAAAACGATTTTGAGGAAAGCGACCTTAACTCCATCGTCTTCGGTCTGGAAATTATGGTTAAGGCAAAGTACCATTTTTCCGAAAAACGCTTCTCCGCGGCCCTGGCGGTACTGGAGAGCTGGGACGCCAAAGACAGTCCCTGGGCTTTTGTCCTGGGGAAGATCGAGAGAAAGGCCCTGGAGGCCTTATGCCGCTACCGGCTTAAGGACAAGGACGGCGCCTTTGCCGCCCTGGCGGAGGCCTGCAGGCTGGCCGGTCCCAACGCCATTTCCATGCCCTTTACGGAATCGGGGAAGGATATGCGGGCTCTGGCGGACGCGGCGCTCAAGGACGAGGCGCCGGGGCTTTCCCGGGACTGGCTGGAACGGGTACGCCTGGACGCCGCGGGCTACGCGAAAAAGTTCTTTGCCATAGTGGAACAGTACCGGCCGGAGGCGTCCCGGACAAGCTCCTTTGATCAGGGAGGGGGCAGACTGTCCCACCGGGAAATGGAGGTCCTCACGGGTCTGTATCAGGGAATGACCCAGAAAGAAATCGCCGGCGCCTCTTCCTTGTCGGTAAATACGGTTAAAAGCGTTATCCGCAGCATCTACAATAAACTGGGAGCGGTTAACAAGGCCGATGCGGTGCGGATCGCCGTGTCCCAGGGGTTGGTGTAGCCCCTTATTTGGAATCTTGGCTGCTATGGCGGAGTCTCATTGACACATCATAATTCTTAATATTATTATCGTAAAAAAAGGAAGAAAAAGTGTCCCAGCAGCTTTTTCAGGGTCTGTCCCCGGAATCGGAAAATCAACATTTTCTGGAAAGGCCTCGTGTAGACCGTCTGTTGGCAAAAGCTCTGCAAAGCCATGTGGTTACCGTGGTAGCCGGAGAAGGCAGCGGGAAGACCCATGCCATGACTTCCTTCCTCCAGAGGGATCCCCGGAACACCATCTGGGTACAGATTTCGGAACGGGATAACCTGGGCTGGCGTTTCTGGGAAAATTATACTGGAGAGGTGGCCCGCCTTAACCCGGAGGCCGCAAAGATCTTTGCCGACATAGGCTTTCCCGACTCGGGCCGGCAGTTAGACCGGTATCTGAGCATGGTTAAAGATGATATAATAAGCCATGATCAGTATGTACTCGTTTTTGACGATTTTCACCTCCTGACCAATCCCTCGGTGCTGCTGGTTTTGGATCAGGTCCTGGCCGCCCCGGTTTCGAAAAACATCATCGTCTTCATCTCCCGGACTGAACCGGCGATAAACACCCTCAATCTTTTGGCCAAGGGGCTTCTTTTCCAAATTACCGTCGAGGACCTCCGTTTTACCAGGGAAGAAACAGACGAATATTTCTGCCTCCACCGTATTTTTCTTGAGGAAGAGGAACTTGAACGGATCTACCAGGAGACCGAAGGCTGGGCCTTGGCCCTGGGCCTTATCCGTCAGGGGATACAGACGGACCGTATCGGCGGACGTAGTTGGGACCGGGTAATGCTGCCCATCAAAAAAATGGAAGAAAATATTTTTTCCGCCATGGAGGCGGGACTCCAAAGATTTCTCATCAAGCTTTCCCTTATTGAACATTGGCCCCGGAATTTTCTGGAACGCCTTGAGCCCGGGGGAAAACATATCTCCGCCATGGAAAACCTTAGTTCGGTGATCCGCTTTGACGTCTACCTCCACGGCTTCAGGATCCATCCCCTCTTTCTGGATTTTTTGCGGGAAAAACAGGATTATCTGTCCCGCGAAGAAATCCGGGAGGTCTGCGGCAAGGGCGCCCAGTGGTGTATTGAGAATAACCTTCCCACCGACGCCGCGGTGAATTACGAACAGGCCCGGGATTACGGAGGATTTATCAGGCTTATCAACTCCCTTCCCCGGATACTGCCCCGGACGGTGGCGTCTTTTTTTCTGAATACTACGGAACGGCTTCTTGCCGAAAACCCGGAAGACGGCGAAAACTGGGATTTTCTTTTTTTACGCTTTACCATCCGTCCCCGGCTCCTGGCGCTTCTTGAACGCTTTGATGAAGTCGCCAAGGAATGCCAGGCGGCCATTACCTGCTTCGAGGCCCAAAGCCCAAGCCCCAATCGGTCCCGTATCCTCTGCGCGGCCTACAATAACCTGGGGTTCCTAAGTATTTTTACCTCAAAATACACCAGGGACTACACCTTTGCCCACTGGTTTGAACAGGGACACCGGTACTACCTCGAAAACCCGGAACCGATTCAGGGGCTGATGAACCAGAGCAATATCGGTTCCTACGTGATTCAGGTGGGATTTCCCGCGGCGCCGGGGGAAATTGACGCGTTCATAGCGGCCTATTCCGCTGCCGTACCCTACATCGCCGCTTCCATGGGCGGTTACCGTTTCGGAACCGATACCCTGGCCCGTTCGGAACTGGCCTATTATCAGGGGGACTTAAACAAAGCGGAACAATTTGCCCGCCAGGCAATATACCAGGGCCGGGAAAAAGGCCAATACGAGGTGGAAAACCGCGCCCTTTTTTACCTTATGCGGATAGGTATTCGCCGCGGTGATATAACGGAGATTCGGGAGCTTGAGCGGCAGATGGAAGTCCAGATGGAAAAGGGCGAATACCCCTACCGTGACAATATTCACGATGTCGTCATGGGGCGCTTTTACACCCGCCTGGGCCTGACCGAAAAGATTGCCCCCTGGCTTAGAACCGAAAACGAGGGTGAGGAACTAAACGTCTTCTTCCGTGGTTTCGATAGTTTGGTCAAAGCCCTGTGCCTTTTTATCGAAAAAGATTACCCATCGGCGTTAAGGGTGCTGACTGAGGAGCAGGCGAGGGGCGATCTGGGAAGTTCCATCTTTGGAATGTTGGAAATGACCATCCTGGAAGCCGTAGTCCGCCACAGGCTTGGGGACCAGGAGGGCGCCTTTAGCGCCTTGAACCGGGCTTATGACGCCGCCTGCCCTAATAACCTAAATATGCCCTTTATTGAACTGGGGGAACCTATATGCAGCCTGGTTAACGCCCTTCTCAAGGTCCGGGCGGATAAAAACGGCGGTCCTGAAAACCTCGAAAGCCCGGAGGCAGGTAGAGAGATCCCTGAAGAATGGCTGCGTACCATACGGAGAGACGCTTCGGCTTACGCAAAAAAACGTTCTCTGGTAGCTGCCCAATATTCAGGCCGGGATACCGCAGCGGCTCCGGCTTTTTCAAATTGGGAAAGGGAGATATTAAACAATCTCTCCCAGGGCCGTACCGTGGAAGAACTCGCCACCGGCCTGAATATTTCCGTTAATATGGTTAAAAGCGCCATACGGAGTGTGTATGCCAAACTTGGAGCGGTAAACCGGGCCGATGCCATCCGTATTGCTACTTCAAAGGGCCTGTTAACGGGCCTTGATAGTATGTCTAAGCCGCCGAAAAACGGGTGATCCTCTGGGGTGTTGATCCTCCTATTGACAAACCCGGTTTTTTTCGGGAAGCTGATAGCCGGGGGTAGGCATGAAGCAGCATGTGGTATCAGCCTTGGTAGAAAACCGGGCGGGAACCTTGAGCCGGGTTTCCGGTCTCTTCAGCCGCCGGGGCTTTAATATCGACAGCCTGACCGTGGGGGAGACCGAAGACAGATCGATCTCCCGAATGACCATCGCGGTAACCGGAGATGATGCGGTGCTTGAACAGATCATAAAACAACTCGGTAAATTGGTGGACGTAATCGCGGTTCGGGAATTGGATCCCTTCTCTTGTATACGCCGGGAGATTATGTTGGTTAAAATAGGGGCCGATGAAAAAAACAGGCCGGCAGTGATAGAGATCGCCGGTATTTTCCGTTCCCGGGTTATTGATGTTTCCCCCTCCACCATTACCATTGAGGCTACCGGCGATATTGAAAAGCTGGACGGTCTTCTTCTGCTTCTTCGCCCTTACGGTGTCCTGGAACTTGCCCGTACCGGCCTTGTGGCCCTGGAGCGGGGTCCCAAGGTACTCAGCGTTAGTACCCTACCTCTCCTAACCCTTAGTAACTAACCGGCAATTGCGCGGCCGGATTTCCGGAGGCAGACTCCGCGAATCTTACCGTAAGACAATTACCGGATTCTCAAACCCTCGTAAGAGGTAATTCCGCAGGGAAAACCTGCGCAGGAGGTTATGAATATGGCTACTATGTATTATGAAAAGGATTGTGACCTGGGGATACTTAAAGGTAAGACCATCGCGGTGATAGGTTACGGTTCCCAAGGGCATGCCCACGCCCTAAACGCCAAAGAATCGGGCCTTAAGGTCGTGGTGGGACTCTATGAAGGTTCCCCTTCCTGGAAAAAGGCCGAGGCAGCCGGGCTGGAGGTAAAGACCGCCGGGGAGGCGGCAGCGGCAGCGGACTTCATTATGATCCTCATTAATGATGAAAAACAGGCCAAACTTTACCAGGAATCAATTAAACCGGCCCTCAAATCGGGTAAGACCGGTCCAAAGACCCTGGCCTTTGCCCACGGCTTCAACATCCATTTCGGTCAAATCCTGCCGCCCCCGGATATCAATGTGGTGATGATCGCCCCCAAGGGACCGGGTCACACGGTTCGGGAACAGTACCAGGCCGGGGCCGGGGTGCCCTGCCTTATCGCAGTCCACCAGGACGCCGACGGAAATGCCAAACGGCTGGGCCTGGCCTACGCGGCGGCCATCGGCGGCGCCCGGGCGGGGGTGCTGGAAACCACCTTTAAAGAAGAGACCGAAACGGATCTTTTTGGGGAACAGGCGGTACTCTGCGGCGGGGTCTCGGCCCTGATGAAGGCGGGCTACGATGTTCTCACCGAAGCGGGATATCAACCGGAAAGCGCCTACTTTGAGGTGATGCACGAGATGAAGCTCATCATCGACCTGGTAAACCGGGGGGGCCTCTCCTTTATGCGTTACTCCATATCGGACACCGCCGAATACGGGGATTACATCACCGGGCCCAAGATCATCACCGAAGACACAAAAAACGCTATGCGTCAGGTTCTAAAGGAAATACAAAACGGCAAATTTGCCAAGGACTGGATCAGCGAAAATCAGGTGAATCGTCCCTTCTTTAACCGGATGCGGGCCATTGAAGCCCAGCACCCCATTGAAAAGGTGGGTAAAGAATTGCGTTCCATGATGGGCTGGCTCCAAAAACCAGATAAATAAAGGGAGAGGGAAAAGTTAGGAGGGTTAAGTCCTGAAGGCAATTCCTTACTCCTCACTTAATATGAAGGAGTTTTATGATGACAAACAACGAACATATTCGCCGGGTTTTAATATTTGACACTACCCTGCGGGATGGGGAACAGGCGCCGGGGTGCAGTATGAATCCCCAGGAAAAACTGGAGGTAGCCAAACGGTTGGAAAAACTTGGGGTGGATATTATGGAAGCGGGATTTCCCGCGTCCAGTCCCGGGGACCTGGAATCGGTTAAAACCATAGCGGGGGTGATCAAAAATTGTACCGTGGCCGGGCTCTGCCGTTCCCGGGAAAAGGATATTGACGCCGGCCGGGAGGCCCTTGCCCAGGCGGTCTCCCCCCGGATTCATATATTCCTGGCCACTTCCCCCATCCACATGGAATACAAGCTTAAGATGACCGCGGATCAGGTGGTGGAGCAGGCCGCTGCTGCGGTGAGATACGCTAAAAAATTCTGTTCCGATGTGGAATTTTCCGCGGAAGACGCGTCCCGGAGCGATCCGGACTTTGTCTGCCGGGTTTTCGGGGCCGTTATAGCCGCCGGGGCCGCCACGGTAAATATCCCCGATACGGTGGGCTATGCCATGCCCAATGAATTTGGCGAACTGGTCCGGTACATCAAGGAACATACCCCCGGAGGGGAGAAGGTGAAATTTTCGGTCCATGTTCATAACGATCTGGGCCTGGCGGTGGCCAACAGCCTCGCGGCAATACAAAACGGGGCGGACCAGATTGAATGTACGATCAACGGCATTGGGGAACGGGCGGGAAACGCCTCCCTGGAGGAGATTGTCATGGCCCTGCGGGTTAGGAAGGATTACCTCCAGGTTGATACCCGGCTGGATACCACCCAGATCTACGGTACCAGCCGCCTGGTGAGCCAGGTGACCGGAGTCAAGGTCCAGCCTAACAAGGCCATTGTGGGGGACAACGCCTTTGCCCACGAGGCGGGGATTCACCAGCACGGGGTTTTGGCGAACCGGGCCACCTACGAGATCATGACCCCCGAGTCGGTGGGAATATCTAAAAATCAGATGGTTTTGGGTAAACATTCGGGCCGCCATGCCTTTGAGGATAGGCTTAAGGATTTAGGTCTAAGCGTGGACGCCCAAACCCTGGAAACGGTTTTTGCGGAATTCAAAAACCTGGCGGATAAAAAGAAGGTGGTCAGTGACCGGGACATTGAGGCCCTGGTGATGGGCGCCTCCGCATCGGTTCCCGAAACCTGGAAACTCGACCATTGGGCGGTAAACACCGGTTCCGCCCTGGGGGCCAGCGGGACCATCCGGCTTCAGCACCGGGACGGCAAGTTCCAAAAGCTGGTTTCCATGGGGGACGGGCCCATTGACTCGATCTTCAAGGCCATTAACCAGATTATCGGCAAGGAACCGGAGTTGGAGCTCTACGAACTGGGGGCCATTACCGGGGGATCCGCATCCCAAGGGGAAACCATGGTAAAGATAACCTTCAATGACCGGCACTGGAATGGCCGGGGGGTCTCTACCGATGTGGTGGAATCCTCAATTAAAGCTTATATCTCGGCAATCAACGCCATGGAATGGGAGCTGACGCCTTTAACACCCGGACGCTAAGGTTTCGCACAAAAAATGGGGTTGCCTGGAAAGGTGAAAAAAACTTGTTCGGACCGCTTCTTTAACGCGAAGATATATGTCATTTTGTCGGCCCTGAAAATGCATAACATTTTCAGGGCCGACAAAATGTGGCGGAGGTTTTGCGTGGGAATAAAGCGAAGCGGAGGTCAGGGCAAAACCGTAGCCCGCGCCTACTGGCCCGGTTTGTCTGGCAGGACAAAAAAGCATAATATACAGACCGGTCGGCTGTTGCGTTACCGTGCCTATTCTTTATATGCCTTGAATATGGTCTCAACCGTTTTTATAACATCGTTTTGCAAGCGATCCAGCATATTCTGATGATCCGCCGGCATTCCATCCTGCCGGAACAAGTCGCATAACTCCACCTCAAGCCCGTTGGCAATACCGGACAAGGTATCCGGTGTAGGATACCGGATACCCCGTTCTATTTTACTAAGAAACGTGATCGAAATGTCCGCCTTTTCCGCAAGAACGGCCTGGGAGAATTGCCTTTGTTTCCGGTAAAACTGAATCCGCCTGCCCAAAAGCGTCCGCACGTCCTGCCCGCTTAACATAGCCCTAAAACGCCTCCATTGTACACGCTTTATTGAACCATAAGGACTAGATACTTGACAAAAGCCTATATGTCCTACTACTATAGGACTATATGGACAATTCAAATCGTTTCTGTAAGGCATTTTTGTTTTATAGGCCGTTTTTTGGATTTTCTATGCTAAGCTGGCCCTTGTGGACAGGAATTCAAGGAGCGAAAGCCCCGGAGCGTGTGAGAATTCGCACAAAAGAGGAGTATCTATGGCTATCAAGAAAGTGGAAGCGGAAAAGGCTCCAAACGAGTTTGCCTTTGAAAAGGTGAAAGGATTTGGCGCTTACAATTTTGTCTGGCACAACACGAAGGTTTTCGTTGAAGAAACAAGTCTTTCGGTTGAACACATACGGAAAATCCTATTTTCCAAGGGTAAACCGGATACCGCAGCGGTCAATTTCAGCGATCTCGACCGGATTGAACGGAAAGGACATTTTTCAAAGGGGGACCTTATATCGGGTATTATCATCGGGATAATTAGCATCGCGACAGGGCAGTTGTATGGATTGCTGTTTACCGCATTACTTGTGTTTTTTGCTTATGGGAAAAATATCGTTATTGTTCGTAAAGACGGCTCCAAAGTCATTATCCAGTGCGGTGGCCCATTAAGCGGCGGCGGGCAGGCGGAGTTTGATCGCATGATCCCAATGTTGACTACAAAAACCGGCAGACAGGTTTACTCCGTACCGGTAAAAGCATAGGAGAAAAGTATGGAAATGCGGGTTCAGGTGCTCAATAACAAAGGGGAGCTTCTCGAAAACGCCGAAGTCTTTGTGGACGACATACCGGTTGGACGGACGCCGAATGTCATTGTATCGGTATCGGGGGCGGTTTGGAAATCCTACGTGATAAAAGTCAGGTGCGACGGCTACCACGACGTGCAATTCAACGCCGCCAAAGAGCCAAAGTGGGTAATGATTGTTCTGGGCGTATTCTTCCTGTGGTTTCTTTGGCTATGGGCATACGGCGCAAAAGAACTACAGACCATTGTTCTACAAAAAAAATCCGGCGAATACGATAAACCGGAACAGTCGAACATTGCACAGTACCGGCAGTTTATCGGGAAAACATGGCGGGATGTTCTCAAAGAAAATGATCTCGAACCGTATATCACTGTCTTTGAGAACCAAAAACTAACCGATATTGACACAATTCTATCCTTAACCGAGCAGGATTTGGAAAAAATCGGTATTGAAACGCTTGGAGACAGAAAGCGTTTGATTAAGGTCTTACACGAAAAGTGAAAGATAAATGACAGTGAAGTTCACCAACTCAAGGAGGGAAGTATGAAAAAGAAGGGCGAATTTGCATTGGCTGGTGTTTTATTGTTCTTATCCGCTTTGGCTTTCACCGGATGCGGTATGTCAAAAAAAGATTTGACCGAACAGGTAAAAGCAAGTATTGAAGAACAATGGGAAGATCAGGGGCTTGATATTGAAATTGAGGATTTGACACTCATAAAGAAAAGCGATGAAGAGTACCGCGGTATTCTTGAAGTGAAGTCAGACGATGAATCCATCAGTCTTACCGTGCTTGTTACGGTTGACGGCGATAGTTTCATGTGGGAGATTGAGGATTAGGATTTTAGATAAACTCGCCTCGGCATTTCTCGAATAAATGCCGTACTCAGTGCCGGGACGAGGTAACGCAACGGGCTCATCTTAGTTTTGAGTTTCCCTCAAAATTAAAGGGCAGGGAAAGACCCGTAAGTCCGGGGAAATCTCCGGAAAAATCCATGGTTCCGCCGCAGGTATAGGCAAGACTTGAACCCCGGCCGATTATATCCGTCACGTCCCGGATTATATTCAGGGAATTAAGAGTCAGGGTAAGAGGGATAAGGAGCTTGGTATTTTTCCTGATAGCCGGGGTATTTTGAACGATCCCCCGGGCCCAGGAGGAATTATTCACCCTAAAGTCAAAGTTAAAGGCGTCAATAGCTATGGAAAAATTGTTTTGATTTTCTACTTCCCAAACAAGTTCCAATTCCACCTTTTGCAGACTTAGGCTCTTGATGGATATCCCCTTAAACCCTATGACCGGGATCTTTACCAGGGGAAGCTCCCCGGAAACCTCAAAGCGATAAATTTTTTCTCCCAGGATGGGTATGGTAAATTTCGCTCCCATGGCAAGAACATAGGCCGCCGTCTGGGTGTTTTTAATGGACTGGAATGAATTATAGAGACCGTCGTAGGTTAGGCTGATGGGCACATCCACCACCGTAACCTCTTTGGATCTAATAACCCGGTCGTTTTTTATCGTCCCTTGGACAAAGGAATTGGTATTAATAAAAAGCTCCCAATCAAGTTCCGGAAAGGGGATATCAAAAGAATTGGGGTTGTCTACGGTGACTTTACCGATCATATCTACCCCGCTAAAGGTAATCGCCGCAAGGTCCACCGATTTGATAGAAAATACCGGTTCACGGATTACCGATCCCAGACTTCGGCAAGCACTAAGCCCCAGAATACAGATTAAGGTAAGGAACACGGTTCTTTTTTTCATGATGTTTTTATCTGCCGGAGAGATCCCCTTTTTTGCCGATCACCTCAAACCCGCAATAGGGAACCAGGGCTTTGGGTAGTTTGACGGTTCCGTCCGGCTGCTGAAAATTCTCCAGAATGGCGATGATCCCCCGGGAAATGGCAATGGCCGTCCCGTTGAGCATATGGACAAAACGATTTTTACCATCCCCATCTTTGTATTTTATATTGAGCCGCCGGGCCTGATAATCGGTACAATTGGAGGTGGATGTTACCTCCCCCCATTCCCCACCGTTCCTGCCGGGCATCCAGGCTTCCAGGTCCCACTTGCGATAAGCCGGAGCCCCCAGGTCGCCGGTACAGGTATCCACCACCCGGAAGGGGATCGAGAGCCCGGAGAAGATGTCCTCCTCCACCAAGCGGAGTTCTTCATGGAAGGCATCCGATTCCTCCGGGAGACAATAAACGAACATCTCCAGCTTGGTAAACTGATGCACCCGGTACAGCCCCTTGGAGAACTGCCCCGCGGCCCCCGCTTCCCGGCGGAAACAGTGGGAAAGTCCCGCCATCCGCAGGGGAAGTTTTTCCCGGGGGATAATCGTATTGGAATAGTACCCTCCCAGGGTTATCTCCGCGGTCCCCACCAGGCAGGAACCCTCATCTTCCAGGGTATACACATTGGATTCCGCCCCCCGGGGATTAAAGCCTATACCCTCAAGGATCTCTTCCTTGGCAATGTCCGGGGTAATAAAGGGGGTAAATCCTTTTTTTTGTAAAATATCCAGGGCATACCGGATAAGTCCCAGTTCCAGAAAAACCCCTTCGTTTTTGAGGTAATAGAATTTGGTCCCCGAAACCTTGGTCCCCGAATCAAAATCAATAATATCCAGATCCTGTCCCAGTTTAACATGATCCGCGGGTTCAAAATCGAATTTGGCCGGTTCGCCGACCCGCTTTACCTCTAAATTGTCTTTATCTTCCTTACCTACCGGGGCATCCGGGTGGGCCATATTGGGAATACGCCGGGCCCCGGCTTCCAACTCGGCTTCAACCTTTGCCAGCTCCTCCTCGATGGCGGCAATATCTTCCTTGTGTTTTTTCCCTTCCTCGATAAGCACGGCCCGGGCTTCCGGTTCAAGTTTTCCTTTCATAGCCGCCGCATTGGCATTCCGCTGCTGCTGCAGGCCCTGCAGTGCCGTGGTTAATTCGGTCCTCCGGTTAAAAAGCCGGACCACCCCATCCGCATCGGCTTTCATATACCGGTCAACGATATTTTTTTTGACCGCCGGAAGGTTATCCACAATAAAACGGTAATCTAACATGATGCTGTCAGTTTACCAAAGGCTGGGATATCCGTCAATTCGTCAATTAACCGTATAACCCTGGATAAAAGCATTGGTTTTCATCCGGTATGCTTCGTATCCTGAACAAGCCTTCAAAATTACCCCGATTACTTTGAACAGGGGAAGAGAGGGTTCTCCGATGCCAAACAGTCTGTTCGCTTAAAATTTGACATTTTGAAACTGCCCTGATAAAAGTAAATACCCCTGTCCTGGGTAGACGAAGAAAATATTGTACTTTATAGTAGAAAAATGATAGGCTTTCTTATAAAAAAGACTTTTTTTGATCTTTGGGACAATCTTTTCAGGGCGGCCCTGATAAACCTGGGGTTCATTGCTTCGGTAGCGATCCCGGTTTTTATTCCTTCCCTCTTTGTTTCCTTCCCGGTTATAGGGCTTGTCTTTTTGTGTATCGGAATCATTTGGTGTTTTATTTATCTGGCCGCTGCGGCCCTGTCCCTCAAGGCGGTTTCCGATTATGGTTCTTTCGGGTTTACCGATTTTTTCCGGAATCTTAAGATAGCCTGGCCCGCAGGGGTGGTGATGGGACTTTTTGTTTTCATCGCATACCTCCTGGTAACCATGGTGATTCCCTTTTATATGGCCATGAATTCCATGATCGGTCTTTTACTTTCGGCGATCATTTTTTGGACCCTCGTGGTGGGAATTCTTTCCTTACAGTTTTTCCTGCCGATCCGGTCCCGGCTGGACAGCAAAATCCCCAAGGCTATCAAAAAGAGTTTTTTAATTTTTTTTGATAATCCCCTGTTTTGTATTTTTTCCTTTGTCCATAATTTGGTGCTTTTGGCAGTTTCGGTGCTTTTGGCCTTCCTCTTTCCCGGTCCCGCGGGGATCCTGCTCTATCTGGACGAGGCCCTGCGGCTGCGGCTCCTCAAATACGACTGGTTGGAAGTAAACCCCGAAACTGACCGGCGTAAGATTCCTTGGGAGGTCATTTTAATTGAGGAACAGGAAAAAACCGGTACCCGCTCCTTCAAAAATTTTATCTTTCCCTGGAAGGATTAGTCCGCGGCGCGGGATAACCGTGTTTCGGCTTAAAAGCAGCATCGTGAAATTTATCGTCCGGCAGCCGCCGGACAATTTCAGCGATCCCATCTGTCTTCGACAGACGGCAGCCTGCCGAAGGGGGTATGGGGTTCATATTGGTACCAATAGGCAACCGCTCCGATATCCTCCCCCAGGGGTCTGAAGCCGGGTTTTCTCCACCAACCCAGGGTATCCACCGTTACCTTCAGGTCTTTAAAAAAGCCGATACTGTCAGGAATATGCCAACGATACAGGCTGAATTTCCTGATTCCCCGGAGATTCGTAGTCAGTGCCAGGGGCATACCCAAAAAGGCTGTTGAAAAGGGTTGTTCGTCATCCGCACATAGGTCAGTGTTGAATGAAGAAAAACCAAAGGAACCGCCGAAATAATCCTCAGTACCGTTATCGGCCATGGTAGGGTTTGAGCTGTCCCCGTCAATATAAAATTTTATCTCGCCCTCACCCCACCAGCCAGAGTTCAAGGAATTCCATGCTAAGTACGTCCCTATATATTTGCCGGCTCCTTTTATACCGTCCGCTATCGTAAAGGTAGGATTTTCACTGTCTGTCTGGTGACCCGGGGTTCGGTAAAGGCCGCCTGTTCAAACCACATAGTAATCCTTCCTTGCCGTTTAGTATGAAACCCAAGATATCCCCTTAAGGCATCGCTAAAGATACCGCAACGTTCCGCTGTACAAAAACT
>JAITBE010000033.1 GCA_031283755.1 Spirochaetaceae bacterium | reverse complement strand
AAAAACTGTTCCCCCTCAAGAGACGGGACCTGCATCGCAAAACCGATGACCATGAGGGAAAAGAGCCCCTGTTTTATTTTTATCATTGGTACTCCCCTATAGGATATCGGCAGGATTCGACCGTCCGATAATTCTTAAACCTACAGATGATAAACTTATGAGAGGTCCAATTGAGAAACTGGTAAAATTGTTAACTATTCACGACATTTACCGGATTCCTTTGCATGAATGCGGCGAGGTTCTGAACGGCTATATCCATGAGCCTGCCCCGGCTTTCACGGGGGTCCCATGAAATATGCGGGGTAATGATGCAGTTCTTTGCCCCAAGCAGGGGATTCTCCCTTTTATAGGCTCGCTGGACGCCGCGTCCAAACCCGCCGCATATACTTTGCCGCTATTCAGCGCGTCGGCCAGATCCTGCTCAACTATCACTGTAAGCGCTCGTAATTTTTCAAATCCTTCCAGCTTAAATCCCCGGGGTTTTCGGTATACCCGTCTAATATAACAATTTTCATAGGGCAGCCTTCATTCGTTGTTTTGCCATTTCATCACGCCACATCCGAAGTTGATCCACGGTCGGTTTCTCGCCTGTTTGGATTGCCTCCCGGCACGGCTTAAGAACAGACAGTTCCGCGCCGGATACACGGCGGCAGGCATCCGCCAGTTTTGGGGCAGCCTCACGGGGAATGATCACCGCGCCGTGACAATCGGCATGAATCAAGTCGCCGGGATGTACGATCAGTCCACAGATATCAACCGGGCAATTCCGGTCAACCAGATGTGATTCCGCGCGGGCGACCATAATATCTGTTGAAAAAAACTGGAAGCCAAGCTGCCCAACCTCGTTGAGATCACGAACCCCGCCTTGGGTAAGGGTTCCAACCGCGCCCAGCGCTTTGAAGGTAGCGGCCTGCACTTCGCCCCAGAAGGAACCGATGGGCCGCGGGTCAATATCCTCGACCACGGCAATCACGGGGCCTGCCATGGCCCGCACATCCTCAAAAAAGGCAAACATCATTTCCTTTTCCTCCGGGGTGGGCGCGGTTATGCCCGATACCTTTGCCGTGGCGGCATAACCGACCATAGGCTTATCCGCGGGCGTCCGGAGCAGCATACCGGGGTAGGTAAAGCCCTGGGTGTTGGGCCTGAGCTTGAAACCTTCCAGGGCGTTCCATACCGTAGGGGTGTCGAAGGCCCGTAATTCCTCCAGTTGTTCTTTTGATACATACATGACATCTTTCTCCTCATGGCGAAGTTCCGGATAATCCATCCGGTTCAAAGCTCCATTTAAAGTCTACCTATACGGCGTTCACTATGCCCGTTTCCATGTTTCAGGATACCGTAAAGGCGACGAAAAAGACCAATATGGTGCCCAACAGCAGGAGCCACTTGGCCGCCCGTTTAAACGCGTCCTTATAGGTGATATTCATCATACCGAGTCCGAGGTAGACTGAAGGCGTGGTCAGGCAAAGACCTGTTCCCATTACCCTGCCCACGACAAACATGGACACGATCTTGGTGGTGGAGATACCCACATCCTTTCCGATTTCCACCACCACGGGCATTATTCCGTAGAGCATGGCGTCGCTGTTAAGCAGGAAGCTCAGGGGCGTGATTAATATGCCGAATATCAAGTGGATATACTGGTCAAACGCATCGGGTATGAGACTCGCGAAACCGTTTCCAAGGGCAGCGAAAATCTCCCCGCCTTCCATAATTCCCAGCATGATTCCCGCCCCGATGATGGTATATGCGTTCATCATCACCGGTCCCGCGTGGGCCTTTACCCGTTTGTCCTGCTCCTTGAGGCTGTGGTAGTTCACGGGAAGGGCGATTGCGCAGCCCACAATAAAGGCCAGGTGGGAGGGCAGGCCGATGAACAACAAAACCAGGATTATAACGGTAAGGGCGATATTGAACCAAAACAACCTGGGCCGGCGCAGGGCCATGGCTTCTTCGCTGATCTTCATCGATCCGAAATTCATATCATCGGATGGTTTGAAGAGCCCGAGTTTTTGCTCCCTTCGGGATTCGATATACAGCGCGATGTAACTGAGGACAATGGCAAGCGTCATTGCGGGTATTAATTTTTTGAATATAACCATAACGTCCATGTCTACGACGGTGGCCGCCCGGGCTACGGGGCCGCCCCAGGGGAGGATATTCATGGAACCGGTAATGGTGACAAAAACCATCCCCAAGAGGGTCCGGCTGATGCCGAGTTTGTCAAAAACGATGAGCATAGGCGGCACCGTAACAATCAGGGTCGTAAGGCCCTGCCCGTCTATATGGGCGACCATCGAGATAATGGCGGCGAGGCACACCACGCTGAACACGCTTTTACCTATCCATTTGATGCGCATAAGACCGCCGATGAGGGGTTCAAACATACCGGCGTCCGACATAACCCCAAAGTAAATCGACGCGAATATAAACAGAACCACCACCGCCGATACGTCCATAATGCCCAGGTGGGCCATCTTGAGGGTGTCCGTAAAGCCAAGCCCGAAAACAGGTGCGATAATGAGCGGTACCAGGGCCATAATATTGCCCGGCAAGAAATTGCTTTTTAGAATGAGAATGAGCAATAATACCAAAATAATAATTCCGGCGGCTACTAACATAAACTCTCCTTAAAGCTCAACATCCGCAAGGCGGACGTACTGCTGCCCGTAATGCATGTCGTTTTCATATTTATGTCCCGAGGGAAGCGTCCGCGGAAATGAAAACTTGATAACCCTGATGTTGTCAACATAAAATATTCGGGTTTTTTCAACGTCTATGCCGTAGAGTTCCGCTACCCGTTCTTTGGTGATGTTCGGAGAATTCCTGATGGTATTGTATGAATCATCGTTATCACAGAAAATTTCCAGTGTAACCCAAAACGGACCGGCGTTTTTCGAGCGCACATACCGCGCTAATTCCTGAACCTTTGCCATATCATTCACCTTCTTTCTGTTTAATATCCACATAATCAATACGGATGAGTTCCAGCGGATCGCTCACGTCAACAACATGATGCAGCTTAAATTCATAGGTCGCCCCCCGGGGCGTATCCACCGGAGAAAAAGGAAAAGCAAAGCTCGGCATCTGCTCACTGAAATCCGCGGGAAAGTGGAGCAAATAGGGATTAAAAACTTTGGCTATCTGGGTAGCCAGGTCCTGGGTTTTTGCGGTAACGGTAAGCAGCATCCCAATCTCCCTTGGCGGCGGGGTTCCTCCGGGGACTGGTCCCGAAATCACCGCGTTGTATCCGTATGCCTTAAAATTGAACGAGTAGTCTTCGTGGGGGATGCCGAGCTTCTGAATATACCGGTCAACATATTCGCTGATATTCCTGATCCATTTTTCCGGATCAGCGAGTACCTTCCGGTTCACGATACCGATGAGGCTTATATTCTGGTATCCGGCTAGGGCCGCCCCTTCCAGTTTCATCGTATATTGACGGGCATGTTCAAATTCCGAACCGGTAACACGAACCGTGTATTCGTCAACCTGGGTGTAAACCGCGTTTCCGGTCAGCATCGCTCCCGACGGTTCTTTCAGGTAAAAGGGATCGGCGTTTTCATACAACAAATGCGCGGAGACGGTATAGGGGGTGCAATGCGCGTCAGGTATCAGCGGTCTGACGTAAAACCCCTCCTCATCGACCGTTAAGAAGACTCCCATACCATCGGACTTGTCGGCGCATTGGGCGCCGCACTCCACGGTTTTTGCTCCATGCCACGCGGCGGCAACGCTGCACCCCTTTTCAATCGGCATCGCCGCGATAATCGCCGTATCAGTGGCGCGTCCGGCCAAGACGACATTCGCGCCGTTGTTCATCGCATGGATAAATGGTTCCGCGCCGATTACGGCGACAATATTGCTGCACTCGTCAAAGGTCTCTCTGGTGATCTCCGGCGCGCCGTCCAGCGGATGGATTTTTCCTTCATCCCATTTCTTTTTCAGAACTTCGGGGGTTTGCCGGGAATATACTTTGGCGATTTTTCCGTGAAACCCCTCTTCACGGAAAATTTCTTCCACTATATCGCCGGACTCGTCAACCATGTTGTCTGTTCCGCAGGTGCCGCAGCTTCCTACCAGCAGCGGAATACCGGCTTTCATCGCTCCGATGACCGCTATTTTTAAATCGTTTTTCAGCATGCCGCGGGAACACTTGCACATACCCCTTGCCAAATATCCGGGTCCTGAGTCTGTGGAGCCGGCGTCAATCGCTATGACATCCGGCCCCATCACCAGGCCATAGTCAAACGCCTCTTGCCTGATTCCGGCTCCAAGCCCTCCTATCGGCATAAGTATTTTACAGGTTTTCATCAAACACTCCTTTTCAACCGCAATATTGACGGCTTTACTGTATCCGGGTATATTGTATTTGTCAAACACTATTTTTATTATGATGATTATAGGTTTTTTGTTATGATGTTGAAGGATATGTATGAATGACCGGCAGTTTCGTTATATTCTTGAAATCGCAAAGGAAGGAAGTATCACCGCCGCCGCACAGAACCTATTTATCAGCCAACCTTCCTTAAGTAATTTTCTGGCAAATGTGGAAGAAGAAATCGGAGCCAAAATCTTTGATCGAAGCGTGGTTCCCATGGTGCCGACATACGCCGGCGAGAAGTATATTGAGGCTGCAAAAAAAGTACTTGGCATCATGCAGGAACTCCAAAGCCGGATCGACGATATGCGGGATACGCTGACCGGACGTCTTCATATAGGCTGCGGGAACCTATCTCCTTTTGTCATTCCCTTTATTCTTCCAATTTTGATGGAGCGGTTTCCCGGAATTCAGTTTAAGCTCACGGAAGACCATTTTTCCGTACTGGAAGAATTATTATTGAAGGGGCTTCTTGATGTCATTCTATACGCCGCCGTTAAAATAACGCACCCAAATGTGGTATGTACAACCCTCACGAAAGACGAGATGGTACTGCTGTGTCCCATTGATTTCATTCCCCAAAAAGCCGTTTCTATCAAAAACAAATCATTCCCCTGTATAGATTTAACGGATTTGGCGGATCGGCCCTTTGTGCTGATGAAGAAAAAATATCAACTGCGTACTATACAGGATATGATACTCAAGGATATTGGGTATACGCCAAATATCATTCTGGAAACAGACCATTGGCAGACCTGTCTTCGCATGGTGGAAAACAGGATGGCCCATACCTTTCTTCCATACGCCAAAATAGGGGTCGAACCGCAAAATATCGGAAAATTCAGTTTGCCAGGGGATTATTACCGTGAAACATACCTGTGTTACCGGAAAAACGCCTATTTTTCAAAGGCGCTAAAAGAATTTATCTCTGTTGTTTGTTCATTATTGCGGCAAAATACTACCGATCAAGGCGATAACCCTTGAATATAGGAGTAAAAAAGGGCGTATCGTCTCTTTTATGCCTTGTATAAAGTTTTTTGAAGGTTTTATAAAACATCAGGGACTGGAAATTTTGTATTTTTCACTACCGGGGTAAAATTATCACTTGTCAATCACAGCTATAAAATAAAAAACTTGACAATTTTTAAAGACCTATGGTTATAATAACAATGGAGGTTTTTTAAGGTTCAATAAGCTGATTCTGACCCTCGGGTAGTTTTGGAATTGGCCATGGAAAAGGCGGTTAAAAGTCCGTTTTTTTTCTCAATTCACGGCTATATTCCCAAAATTTGAATTTTTTGGAATATAGCCAAGGAAAAATTTAGGAGGGCTTATGATTTCTTTTATCGTAGGTATTATCGCATTGATACTTGGATATGTAGTATACGGCAAAATTGTAGAAAAAATCTTCGTGATTGATCCGAAAGCCAAAACTCCTGCCGGGCGGATTCATGACGGGGTCGACTTTGTGGAAATTCCCACTTGGAAGGCCGTACTCATTCAATTTTTGAATATTGCCGGTACAGGACCTATCTTTGGGGCTATTGCCGGGGCGCTCTGGGGACCGGCCGCCTTTGTCTGGATAGTTCTGGGTTGTATCTTTGCCGGTGCGGTCCATGACTACTTTTCCGGTATGCTTTCTTTGCGGAACGGAGGCGATACGATTGCGGAGATTGTGGGCAAATATCTGGGGGATATCCCCCGGTGGATCATGCGGGTTTTTTCGATTGTACTCCTTATCCTGGTGGGGGTTGTTTTTGTTACCACCCCTGCCCAGGTTTTGGACAGCCTGATCCCCCATACCGAAGGCTCCCGTATAGTTTATATTATCGCCCTTACGCTGATTATTTTTTACTACATTATTGCTACGATTTTGCCTATTGATAAGATTATCGGGCGGCTCTATCCCATCTTTGGGGCGGCCCTGCTTATCATGGGCGTGGGTATCACCATCATGCTTTTTGTTACCGGCGAGATAGCCACGATCCCTGAATTTGCCTTCAAAAATCTGCATCCTAAGGCTATGCCCATCTTTCCGTTTCTCTGTATTTCCATTGCCTGCGGCGCTATTTCCGGTTTCCATGCTACCCAGTCGCCTCTTATGGCCCGGTGTATCAAGTCTGAAAAGGACGGCCGTATAGTATTCTATGGCGCCATGATTATCGAAGGAGTGGTGGCAATGATCTGGGCCGCCGCCGCTATGGCCCATTTCGGCGGCCAGGAAGGGCTTGCCGCCGCGGGAGCCGCCGCGGTGGTGGTCAAGAATGTTTCCATTGACCTTATGGGGCCCATTGGAGGAGTCCTGGCGGTACTTGGGGTAGTAGCCTGTCCGATAACCTCGGGGGATACGGCCTTCCGGAGTGCCCGGCTTGCTATTGCGGATATTAGTAAATACGATCAAAAACCCATAAAAAACCGGTTTTTAATCGCTGTTCCTCTTTTTATCGTGGGAATTTTGCTGGTTCTCTTTGCGATTGGCAGTACCGCCAATTTCAACATGATTTGGCGGTATTTTGCCTGGTCGAATCAGACCCTGGCCACCATAGCTCTCTGGGCCGCCAGCGCTTACTTGGCAAAAGCCGGTAAATTGTTCTGGCTTACCACGATTCCCGCGACCTATATGACCGTGGTGGTTACTTCCTACATTCTGGTCGCCCCCGAAGGCTTTAAACTGCCCTACACGGTAGGAATTGTTACGGGCCTGGTGGTTGCCGCGGCGTTGTTTGTCCTATTCATCTCCCTTATCGCGGTGAAGCAGAAAAATACCCTGAAAGAAGGAGTTGTGGGAGCTCACTAAGGGGTCTTACCCAGAACCGCCGGGAAGAAAGGTATTTTTGTCCCGGCGGATTGGAGGGCCTAAATATTTTTTTGTAATCTGAGGCTGTTTCAAAATCTCAAGTTTTGAAACAGCAACCGAGGAATTGTTACATGGAATTGCCCAATTCCCGGAGGGCGCCGCAGAGGACAGCCATGGATTCCCGGGAATAACGCTGATCCACCGGAAGCGAATAAATATGATCATACACATAGGATGCGCCAGGAAAGTCCGAAAGGGAACACTCTCCGTGAAAGGGCCAATAAAAGGTTGATTTAACCCCCAGGCTCTCAAGTTTTTTTTGGGCGGCGTCCCGATCCGGAGAGTAGAGGGACAGATGGCTGGGGCAGACTGCCTCCCCTAATTCGGGGAACACCGGGACTACGGTGGAACTAAAGGGGGCCTGGGATAAAACATATTGGTAGTTGTCCCGGCGTTTCTGAAAAAGATCCTCCCAGGAATAACGGCTTATCAGCTCCGCGGAGAAGCGGTCGCTTTCATACACATCGAAAATACGGCGAAGCCGTAATTCCGTTTCCCAAAAGATCTCCTCCACCTGTTCTTCCGAAGCGTCCGGTTCCCGGTTCAGTACCCGTTCCTGCTCGGCAAAACAGTCCAGCCGGCCCCGGATATGCGCTTCTTCCGGGGGCAGCAGGGGAAGACTGAACTTTCCCCTCCGTTTTACCGCGATGCCTCCGGAGGGTATGCCCATCCATTTCCTCAGACTACCCGCATTATAATCCGCCAGGGTTTCAATACCATCGGTAGAAAATATGCTGTGGGTAATATCCTGGATGATGGACACTCCGGCATCGACGCATCGGGCGACAAATTCCCGGTCATAATATGAAAAACCATAATAACCGCATAGGGCCAGTACGGAAATTCGGGGAATAAGCTCCGGGTTAAAACGGGAAGTCAGGTTTTCCGGGGAGACATCATAAAACAACAGCTCATATCCGGCCTTTTTATAGGGGGCCGCAACGGTTTCACAGGTATAGGCGGGAAGATAGGCCACCCGTTTTGTATCCCTCTGCATGAGATCCCGGAGGCAGTAATATATGGCACAGCGGCCCGACATACAAAACCGTCGATCCTCTCCGCCCAGTTTGTCCACTATCCCCCCGGAGGCCCTCCCGCCGGAAGGCTCGGGGGGAGGGAGTTTTTCAAGACAAAACATACCCCCGACAGCCATAGCTTAGAACCCTTCGATGAGGTTTTTATTCAGGGCACGGATGATAACACAGGCCAATTGCACCGAATATGCAAAATCCGCAAAAGCGCTGATGCCGTAATGGGTATGGATATACCGGACCGGAATACCGATTACAATAACCGGTACCGCCTGGCCGCTCAGATGGATAGCCCCGCCGTTGGTAGATCCCCCGGTACGTACCGCTTCCTGGACAGGGATGCCCTGGGACCGGGCCGTATCCAAGGCAAAGCGCTGGAACCGGGGATTGGTAATCATCCTGGCGTCAATATGCCGGAGCATGGGCCCCTTCTTTATGGCGGTTTGGACCGCATAGGGTTCCACCACCGTATCGTCCGCGGGGCAGCCTTCAAAAACAATGGCAATATCCGGCTTGACCCTTTGGGCGGTAACCGTGGCTCCCCGGAGCCCCACCTCCTCCTGAGAAGCAAAGGCCCCGGTGACAGCTACCCCCAGATCTTCTCCCGCCAGTTCTTTGAGGGCGGCAATAATAGCCGCGCAGCCCAGACGGTTATCAAAGCCCTTGCCGATCATAAGATCATGGTCGGCAAGGTATTCAAACTTAACGTCAGGAACTACCGGAGCGGCGATGGATATACGAAACTCCTCCCGGATCTCCCGGTCGCTGGAGGCCCCCACATCAATCACCATATCACTCAGATTAGGAACCTCCTTCCGTTCCGCTTCACTGAGAAAATGGGGAGGCTTACTGGCAATGATGCCGGGAATCCAACGGCCCTCCCCGTTACGGACCAAAACCCGGTGGGCGGGGGCCGTCGTGGGGACCCAGCCCCCCAGGGGGATAAAATCCATGGTTCCGTTGGGACGGATGGCCTTGACCATAAACCCCACCTCATCGCTGTGGGCGTCGAGCTGCAATATCGGGAGTCCTTCCTTCAAGCCGGGGCGTTTTACATAGAGGTTGCGCATGGCATCCTCCGTAAAACCGCCTAGGCCATTACCGTAACCTTTCAAAAGCGCCGCCACTTCGTCCTCGAAACCGGAAACCCCGGGAACATCGGAGAGGGCCCTCAACATGGACAATGTTTCTTGTTTATCCATAGGTATTTTATTTCCTAACCTGGACATTTTCGAGCCGGTGATATCCAATCGGATCGGGCTCGAAGTTTTCAACCAGCTTGTTACCCCCCACGCTGATGGGGGAATACATGACGGAGATATAAGGGGTCAGGTCCGCCAATAGGATCGCAAGGTCCTTATAGGCCTGTTCCCTGGTCGCCGGCTCGGTACTGTTCCTGCCTTTTTCAATCAGGGCGTCAACCTGGGGATCACTGATATAAGAGGTATTGCCACCGGGTCCGAATTTGGAGGAATGGCCAAGGGAATAGTAGGTATAGTCGGCGTCTTTGGTGGAGGTTATCCAGCCGAAGAAAGCCATTTCATGTTCACCATTGTCGGTTTTGTCCCAAAACGCCCCGGCTTCCATCACTTCGAGCCGGGCGGTGATCCCCACTTCCCTGAGCATATCCACAATAGCGGTACTTACCTCAACCCGTTCCTGGTTGTTATTTACCCATAGATTGGTGGTAAAACCATTGGGATATCCTGCTTGGGCAAGGAGCTGTTTGGAGAGATCCGGATCGTACCGATCAACTCCGGCACTGTAATAGCCGTATACGCCGGGGGCGATAATGGCATCCGCGGCCTGGGCGGCGCCGCTTACGACGGTGTCAATAATGAGCTGCCGATCAATGGCGTGACTTATGGCCTGACGTACCAGTTTGTTTTCAAAAGGCGCTTTTCCCATGTGCATTGAAAGATAAAAAAGGCTCAGGGGCGGCGCTAAAAAAAGGGAGAGCTTTTCATTTCCCGTGATGAGTTTGTGGTCATTGGAGGGAAGGTCATAGGCCAGATCAATTTCCCCGGTCTCCAGGGCAATGGTCCTCTGGGAGGCTTCGGGGATAACCTTCATAACCAGATTTTTAGTCTTGGGGGGTCCGGCATAATAATCCGCAAAAGCTTCGAGGACCGCCGAATCGCTCTGGGTCCAGGAGACAAACTTATAGGGGCCTGAACCTACGGGCTTTTTCGCCTGGATATCCGGATCGGTTTCAGTGTAAGCCTTGGGAAGGATGGCGGCGAAGGGAACCGAAAGGTTCCTCAGGGTGGGCGCATAGGGGAAATGGGTATTAACCACCACCGTATAGGGATCCTCGATAATGGTCTCGGAAATAAAGTCCATAAGATAGGAGATCATAGAACTCACTACCGCCCGGTCCAGGGAATATTTAACATCCTCCGCGGTCAGCTCGGTCCCGTCGTGGAATTTGATACCCCGCCGTATGTTGAAACGGTACGAAGTAGGGGAGAGCTGTTCCCAAGACTCGGCGATCTGGGGTACAACTTCGGAACTTGTCCCGTCAAATTGAACCAGGGTATCAAATATATGGTTGGTCACCTGGACCGCCGGGGTCTGCCTGCCCACATGGGGATCAAAGGAAGTAACATCCGCCCCCTGCCCCCAGGTAATGGTGTCTTTATATTCGCCTCCCTCCACAGCGGAACTACCGGCGTTGCCGGAATTACCGCCGCCGCAACCAATACATACCAGGGCCCAACCTGCCAATAAAAGGATGATTTTTTTCATCATTTGCCTCCTGAATAAAAATTATTTTTAAAGCGGCTCTTCCAAAACTTCAGTTTTTGGAAAGGCAGCCTTGAATTTAGGAAAAACAACGGACTTTTGACCGCTTTTTCTATGATTAATTCCAAAACTACCCGAATTTTAGGATTCATACAAGGGACTGTTTTAAAATTCAATGGTTCACAGGATCAGGGTTTTGAAACAGCAATCCCGTTATATATAAGAAAAAGACGGACGACGGACCGCTTTTCCCTTAAGACCGGTTAAACCGGATGGCACCCTCCTTAAATCTCCCCGCAGGCGACAAAATGCTTGTCCTCTATTTCCCTAAAGGGAATATCCGCCCCCAAACAACTTTCCCGCGCCTGGGGGCACCGTTTGGCAAAACGGCAGCCCGGGGCGGGCTCTATGGGGGAGGTTAGTTCCCCCTTCAGGATGGTACGGTTTATGTCGAAGTCCGGGTCCGGTACGGGAATTGCCGAAAGCAGGGCCCTGGTGTAAGGATGGAGGGGATTTTCAAAAAGCCTGGCCGTGGGAGCCTTTTCCACCATCTGTCCCAGATACATAACCAGAATATCGTCGGAGAGGTGTTTTACCACCGAAAGATCATGGGTAATAAACAGATAGGTAAATCCCAGTTCATCCTGAAGATCCTGCATAAGATTGAGGATCTGGGCCTGGAGGGATACATCCAGGGCGCTGACCGGTTCGTCGCATACAATAAGTTTAGGATTCAGGGCCAGCACCCGGGCTATGCCGATACGCTGCCTCCGGCCGCCATCAAGCTCATGGGGATAGGTATTGACTAAGCGCTCGGCCAAACCCACCATCTCCATCAGTTCCAGGGAACGTTTCCGCAGTCCCTTTTGGTCCCGGGAGGAATAGAGTTTTTGGATTACCAGGGCTTCACTGATGGTTTCGCTTACGGTCATTCGGGGATTCAAAGATGCAAAGGGGTCCTGAAAGATGATCTGCATATGCCGGCGCAGGCGTTTTATCTGTTCCTTATTATACTGAAGGATGTTGTATCCCTCAAAGAACACCCTGCCCGCGGTGGGTTCATGGAGCCGCAATATGACCCGGCCCAGGGTGCTTTTACCGCATCCCGATTCCCCCACCACCCCCAGGGTTTCTCCGGTTTTTACCGTAAAGGTAACATCATCCACCGCGTGCAGGGATCCCGCAGGGGTATGAAAATATTTTTTCAGGTGTTCCACCCGGAGGAGTTCTTTTTTTTCCATTACGGTTCCCTCGGGGCGGAAAGCCCATGGACGCGGATACAACGGACCAAATGTTCTGTTTCCGGGGTGTCGTCCGGGTTGATAAGCCCGGGAACCCCTTCAGCACAGGGAGGGATCGCATAGTTACACCGGGTATGGAATTTACAGCCCCGGGGAAGATCCGTTGGATCCGGCATGAGCCCCTTAATAGGTTTAAGCCGGCGTACTTCCTTCGCGAGGCTGGGGATGGAATCCAAAAGACCTATGGTGTAGGGATGCCGGGGGGTTTTAAAAATGTCCCGGAGGCTTCCGTATTCCATAATCTCACCGGCGTAGATAATCGCCACATGATCGCAGTTTTGAGCCACCACCCCCAAATCATGGGAAATCAGCAGCATGGAGGTATGAAGCCTGGCTTTTATGTCCCGGATCATCTCCAGCACCTGGGCCTGAATGGTTACGTCTAAGGCGGTGGTAGGTTCGTCGGCGATGAGCAATTTGGGATTACAGGCCAGGGCGATGGCGATGATGACCCGCTGTTTCATACCCCCGGAAAATTGATGAGGATACTCCTCTATCCGGTCCGCGGAAATACCCACTGTTTCCAGCATATTTCGCACCGCCGCCACGGCCTCCCGGGAACTCAGTTTTTTGTTGTGGGTTCTAATAACCTCCATGATCTGATCTCCTATGGTCATCACCGGATTCAGGCTGGTCATGGGATCCTGAAAAATCATGGAGATTTGATTTCCCCGGATGGCCCGTAATTTCACTTCCCCCACTTTAAGCAGGTCCTGTCCGTCAAAAATCACCTTACCCTTGATGACTTCCCCCGGGGGGTCCGGGATAAGTCCCATGATACCCTTTGCCAGGGTGGTTTTTCCGGCGCCGGTTTCACCCACCAAGCCCAGGGTATGCTGCTCCTTGAGGGACAAACTCACCCCGTTCAGGGCTTCCACAATACCATCATCGGTTACATACCGGATCGTCAAATCCTCTACCCGGATCAATTCCCGTTCTGCCATAATTCAACCGCCTTTAGGTTTTAAGCCGAGGGTCTAAGGCGTCCCGCAGCCCGTCCCCTAACACATTAAGGGCAAGGATGGTAAGCATGATGCCCAGCCCGGGAATTACCGTGATATGCCAACCTTCCCGAATGTAAGAGCGGGCTCCGGAAAGCATGGAACCCCATTCGGGGGTGGGGGGTTGTATACCCAGTCCCAGAAAAGAGAGGCCCGCTATAGAAAGGATCGCCCCCGCCACTCCCAGAGTGGCCTGGACTATCAAGGGCGCCATGGAATTGGGGATGATGTATTTAAAAATGATACGGAAATCCCCCGCCCCCAGGGCCCGGGCCGCCTCAATGTACTCCTGCTCTTTTACGGTAAGCACCGAAGCCCTGACCGTGCGGGCAAAGGTGGGGATATAGGATATGGCGATGGCGATAAGCACATTAACCAGGCTCGTCCCCAGGGCTGCCACGATGGCGGTGGCGAGGAGCATGGACGGGATGGCTAAGAGGACATCCATAAAACGCATGATGGAATTATCAGCCATCTTTCCGTAATAACCCGCCAGGGCCCCCAAAATGCCCCCTATTATAGTAGATATGATGATGGCAGCGGTTCCCATAAAGAGGCTGTACCGTATAGCCCAGAGCATACGGTACAGGATGGATCTGCCGAATTCATCAAGCCCAAAGGGCTGCTGGGGACTGGGCGCTTGGAGCCTCATACGGAGGTTCTGCTTAATCACATAGGTGTTATAAACCATCCCATGGGTTACCGCATCAATGACAATGGTAGTTATCGCAATGACAAACAGAAGGATAAGAAAGCCCAAACCAACCAGGGCTAATTTATTTTTTTTGAGCCTGCGCCACACTTCGCCCCAAAGAGAACGTTGTTTGGTTTGTTTCATGCCGCTTTCCTTATTTCCGAATTCTTATATTGGGATTTAATCCGGGGATCCACAAAGGCGTAAATTATATCAACCGCGAGGTTAACCAGGGAGAACATAACGGCCATAAAAATGACCGAACCGAGGACCATGGGAATATCCTTGCGGGTAATGGCGTCCACCATAAGCCTCCCCAATCCGGGCCAGGAAAACACGGTTTCGGTCAACATGGCCCCTCCCAGGAGGATACCGAATTCCAAGCCCACCGCGGTGATGATGGGGATAAGGGCGTTTTTGAACATATGCTTACGGGTTACTTCCTTTTCGGTGATCCCCTTGGAACGGGCGGTAACAATGTAGTCCTGGCGAATAACCTCCAGCATGGAAGACCGGGTCATCCGGACCACCGTGGCGGCAACCCCGGTTCCCAGGGTTATGGCGGGGAGAATGACGCTCCTAAGCAGGGGGAAAAACCCGGCCCCCATACCTTGGGAGGGGAGCCAGCCCAATTTAAGGGCAAAAAGCAGGGAAAGCAGCAAGCCCAGCCAGAAATTCGGCATGGAAACCCCCACCAAGGACAGGACCACGGTGATATTGTCCAGGATAGTGTACTGTTTTTTCGCCGACAGTATGCCCACGGGGATCCCTATGATAAGAGCAACGATGATCCCCGCAAAGGCCAAGATACAAGTATTGGGGAATTTATCCCAAACCTGGTCCCAAACGCTGAGTTTATTCCGATAGGAAATTCCCAGATCGCCCCGGCACATATTCTTGATATAGGTAAAGTACCGTATCAGAAGGGGATCGTTAAGACCCAACTCTTCCCGCACCTGGGCTATGGCTTCGGGACTGGCCTGTTCTCCCAGGATCAGCACCGCCGGATCCCCGGGAGTGAGATTCATAATAAAAAAGACTATAAAGGTAACCCCCAATAAGACGGGGATCATCAAAAAGAGTCTTTTGATAATATACTTTATCATACACGCCTTCTATAAAAAGGGAGAATATTATCATTTTATGAATTAATCAAGTAAGGGATTCCAAAATTTTACTTTTTTGGAACAACCACATTTGAATGTAATGAACCCCGGAATTTTGACGTTTCAGAACAAACGCAAGTATTCCCGGCGCAGATACCGTGATCTCCCTTGAAGTCCTGTCCAGAGCCCGGAAAATAGCTGCTCCTGACCAGCCTGACCGGGAAAATGTCCTGGCGCTGGTGGAAAATAAGCTAAAACAGCACAGCGAAAACCCTCAAAAAACCGGGTAATAATTTCCCGCCGGGGGAAACGCCATTTTTCCTGCGGTGCGGCACGTCTAGCTATTTACACCTTTTTCCACCCATGATATAATTCATTTATTGGGAAAAATCATTTTTTTGGAGGTGCCGCATGGGTTTTTTGCAGGGATTGCTTGGAAACGCAAGTAATGTTTCCATCGAAACAGTTAAAAAGGATTGGGGGAGTTTGCTCGCAAAGGACGAGTCTATAGGAGCTGCATACAAGCTCATCAGAGATTATATTATTTTTACCGATAAGCGGCTCATCGTCATTGATGTTCAAGGTTTAACCGGAACCAAAATTGAAGTAAAATCAGTTCCTTACGCTCAAATCGTTGCGTTTTCCGTAATAACAGCAGGAATTTTAGATCTCAATGCGGAGTTGAAAATTTGGGTCTCATCAAGTCCTTTTGCAATTGAAAAGAAATTCAACAAGGACGTAAACATTTATGAGGTTCAAGGAATTCTTGCGGATGCAATTGCCGCCGCAAAAAATACATAATGTTTCAAAATAGTAATTCCTCCAGTACAGGGGGAATTCCCATGTATTAGGAGAGGGTATAATGTTTTTTTCTAGCGGCAAGAGCGGGATTGAAAAATGTAAGGAAGAATTAAAAGAAAAAACAAATGCGGAATTAGAAGAAATAAAAAATGGTAATACCCATACTTCTTTTTTTGTTGGAAATGGGAAAAAGAAGGATTATGAATTAGCGGCATATGAATTGTTAAGAGAAAGGCGGAATAATGAAAAATAAATATGGGTTGTAGAATAATCGAATTTCCAAGGCAGACTCGGCATGATTAAGCGTATAAAAAAGCCGTGTGGACCATTTTTGACCAGGACCAAAAACCATTGACTATGCGCGTGTTTTATAGTATAAATATATTTGCAATAATCATAGAAAAATCTGCTATAGAACTAGATTGAAGGAAATCTCGGGCCTTTAGCTCAGTTGGTTAGAGCTGCGGACTCATAATCCGTAGGTCCCTGGTTCAAGTCCAGGAAGGCCCAACTTAATTCCTTGTAGGAGTAGGTAGACACGATTAAGCGAACTGCCCTGAACTTCGCCATACCGCGAGCTATTCAAGAAGTTGAGAGGAGTGGTGATAGAAGAAAACCGCCGGGCCCGGTGGAGAGTGCCGATACGATTAAACCGGGAGATAGAGCGGAAAAAAATGTTGCCCAAAGCCCGGTTACACCGTAACTACAAGCCAAACTGTTGAGAGGGGGAGAATTCTTAAGGCGCCCTTAAGTTTATGATGTTGGACACCCCCGCGCTGCCTCCGCCTATGTCCTCCTTTCACGAGCTTCGTGTCGCAACTATACTCCTGCCCCCTCCCGGATATAACCTGATGGATTCCGCATTATCCTTTATATGTTTTTACCAGATGCGCGGATTCGGGATTATTGGGACCAAAATGTTTGAGCATCACGATATTTTCATAATCGCTGTGATTGGAGATTACCACTCCCTGTTTTGCGGCGCTTTCGGTAACAAACATCTCGTCC
>JAITBE010000308.1 GCA_031283755.1 Spirochaetaceae bacterium | reverse complement strand
GGATTTGTTTTTAAGGGACCGGTGTTTTATGCCGATATTTAGTCTAGAACCGTGATTCAAACCGGGGTTCGGAACGGAGGTTGCGGGGTGATTAGAGGATGGTATACCGGCGCCAGCGGCATGAGGGCCCAGCAATGGCGGCTGGACGCGGTGGCGAATAATCTGGCAAATGTGGATGTGGACGGATATAAGCGGGATGTGACTTCATTTAAGGCCTTTCCGGAGCTCCTCTTGCGGCGGATGAACGATGACGGGGTATACCGCCACCCCTTTGGTTCCGGAGACGCCGCGCCTATTATTGGTAAACTGGGAACCGGGGTTGAGGTGAACGAGTTGTTTACCGATTTTCAGCAGGGAGCCATGAAGGAAACCCAAAGTGATTTTGATTTAGCCATGGATGGGAAAGGTTTTTTTACCATCGCGACCCCCTGGGGGGAACGATACACCCGGAACGGTTCTTTCCAACTGGGGAAAGAAGGGTTCCTGGAAACTAAAGAAGGTTACCCCGTCTTGGGGGAGCAGGGCCCTATCAAAGTGAAGGCCAATAATTTTCAGGTAGATAAGGATGGGCATGTGTGGATCAACGCGGAATACGCCGATGATCCTTCCCTGATGATCGCCCGGGAGGACAATACCTGGGGAGAGGCGGCCCTGTTGGATACCCTAAAACTGGTGGACTTTGACTTGGACCGGTACCTGGAAAAACAGGGGTCCAGTCTTTACCGTTCCACCGAGACCTCCGGGGATGCCCGGGTCATGGAACCGGGGAACCGTCCCCGGGTGGTCCAGGGTTTTGTGGAAGCTTCCAACGTAGACCCGGTGGTCGAGATGGTTCGGATGATAGAGGTAAACCGGGCCTATGAGGCCAATCAAAAGGCCGTACAAACCGGTGATTCCATGCTGGGAACCTTGATCAATCAGGTTGCCCGGGTTGGTTGATTTAAGCTGAGGAGCTATTTATGGTACGAAGTTTATGGACCGGCGCGTCCGGCATGATAGGCCAGCAGGCCAATATTGACACCATTTCCAATAACCTGGCGAACGTAAATACCGCAGGGTACAAGAAGATGCGGGCGGATTTTGAGGATCTTCTCTATCAGACCGTCAAAACCGCGGGAACCCCCGCTACGGAAGAAACGGTGGTTCCCGTGGGGATCCAGATGGGTCACGGGGTCAAACTTGCCGATACCCAGCGGATGTTCAGCCAAGGGGCGCCCCAAAGTACGGAAAACGTTACCGACATGGCCATTGTGGGAGACGGCTTTTTTCGTATCCAGATGTACGACGGAAGCTGGGCCTATACCCGGAACGGGGCCTTTGAGGTGGATTCCGACGGCCGGATGGTTACTTCCAATGGGTACTGGCTGCTTCCGGACATCATCATGCCCGAACGGTTCCTTCCCCAGACCATCAATGTTACCCAGGACGGCCGGGTCTCGGTAAAGGTTCCGGGATATGATGACAATGCCGATCCCGTGGAAGTCGAGGTGGGGCAGCTCGAACTCTACCGTTTCCCCAATCCCGTGGGGCTTACGGCGGTGGGGGAGAATCTTTTTAAAATCACCGAAGCCTCGGGGGATCCCATCCCCGGACGGCCCGGATACAACGGAATGGGGAAGCTATACCATAAATTTCTTGAAATGTCCAATGTATCGGTGGTACGGGAGATGGTGGATCTTATTGTGGCCCAGCGGGCCTATGAATTTAATTCCCGGACCATCCAGACCAGCGATAATATGCTGGGAACCGCCACCAGCCTCAAAAGGTAACGGGGAGGGATATTAGATGGGTATTGAATCAATCGGTTCTTTTTATTTGGATACTGCCCGGTTTGCACCTGCCGGCGGGGGACAGATCCGGGACCGCTCTTCCGCGTCCCCAGGGGAAGGCCCGGCTTTTTCCGGAATTCTGGAAAAAGCCCTGGAGAAGACCCGTTCCCCGGAGATTTCCCCCGGAGAGGCATTACACAAAAAACCCGTGGTGGACAAGACCGATAAACTCTACGAACAATGTGAAGCTCTGGAAACTTTTTTGGTTAAAACCCTCCTTACGGGGATGCGGAACACCATACAAAAATCGGAATTCCTTGACGGCGGTTTTGCGGGAAAGATGTACGAGGATATGCTTTACGATGAATACGCCAAGGATTTTACCAAAAACGCGGGGTTCGGTTTGGCGGAATTGGCCTACCTGGAATTAACGGGCCTGCGGGGAAAACTGATGGTAAACCATCCCTGATAGTCTGTATTCTTTGGAACAGTCTCAAGTATAATAGAAATATGAAAGAGAAAATCAAAGAATTATTGGTTTTTATCTATGGCCTTCCCCAGGGAGAAAAGGTTTATCCAAAACTTTTGGAAATCCTCGAAGAGGAAATCGGGGAGAAAAGGGATGCTTGTCCCGGTTCCCCGTTTACCGCTTCGGACGTACTCCTCATCACCTATGGAGATATGCTTTCTCCTCCGGAGGGAGGTGGAACCGGGGAAAGCGGCCTGGCCCGGCTGGGACGGTTCCTCGCCCGGTGGAACAGAGGGGAAGGGGCTTCATCTTCCCCCGCCTTTACCTATCTTCATCTGCTCCCCTTTCATCCCTATTCATCGGACGATGGTTTTTCGGTGATCGATTACCGGGAGGTGGATCCCCGGTTTGGCGTCTGGGAGGATATACAAGAACTGGGCCGGCATTTTAAGCCGGTTTTTGATTTTGTTCTAAACCACGGCAGTGTGAAGAGCCGGTGGTTTCAGGGTTTTTTGGCCGGAGAAAGGGAATATGAGGGGTGGTATATTACCAAACCAAAGGATTTTGACTGCTCCGCCGTGGTCCGTCCCCGGACCCATCCCCTTCTCACCCCCTTTGCCAAAAAAGACGGTTCCCTGACTTTTGTCTGGACCACCTTTAGCGCGGATCAGGTGGATTACGACTTTTCAAATCCCGGGGTTTTGCTTGAATTTATCCGGATATTTCTGGAATATTATCGCCAGGGCGCCCGGATAGTCCGGCTGGACGCCATCGCCTACTTATGGAAAGAAGCGCTTACCCCCTGTATCCATCACCCCAAAACCCATGCCGTGGTACGGCTCCTCCGGGCGGTGATTGATTATTTGGGCCTGGACCTCCGGATCCTCACCGAGACCAACGTGCCCCATGCAGAGAACATCTCCTACTTTGGTCAGGGAGACGAGGCCCACCTGGTGTATAATTTCGCCCTGCCCCCTCTGGTCCTCCACGCCGCGGTATCCGGGGACGCGGGCCCCCTGCGGACCTGGGCCGGGAACCTGGCCGTTCCCCAGGGAGGCGTGTTCCTCAACTTCCTGGCCAGCCACGATGGGGTGGGGCTTACCCCGGCGCAGGGCCTGGTGGATACGGCCGCCTTTGCCGCTACTATCGAAGAGGCGAAAAAACGGGGGGCTTTGGTTTCCTATAAGAGCGGCGCCTGCGGTCCCGTTCCCTACGAATTGAACTGTTCCTATGTGGAGGTCGTAGCCCCGGAAGCCCTGGGGAAGAATCTACCGGAGGGGGAGGCCGTAAAGCTCAGGGCCCGGGCCTTCCTTGCCGCCCAGGGCGTGCTTTTAGCCCTGCCGGGACTGCCGGCCATATATTTCCACAGCTGGATAGGTTCCCCGGCTTGGCGGGAGGGACCGGCCCTGCTCGGTTCTAACCGGGCCATTAACCGGGAAAAACCTCCCATAGACCGGGTGGAAAAGGAACTGGAGGACCCCGCTTCCCTTAGATACCACATATACCGGGGCCTTTCCCGGCTTTTGGAATTCCGCGGCTCCGAAGGGGCCCTAAGCCCGGAAATTCCCCATCAGGTACCCGAAGCGCCAGGACCGGTTTTTGTTGTTCTCCGGGGCCCCGGCCCCAACGGCCGGTGGGTTCTCTGTATGCAGAACCTGGGGCCCGAGCCGGCCCTTTTTACCCCCCGGGACCCGCCGGTACGATCCCTGGGCCCCCTTACCCT
>JAITBE010000294.1 GCA_031283755.1 Spirochaetaceae bacterium | reverse complement strand
TTCGGGCGAGGATCTCCTCAAAAAGCAGGGCCTGCCCTTCCTGGGTCGATACCGAGAGGATGGCCCGGGCGTGGCCTGGGGTAATTTTCCCCAGTTCCAGGCTTTTCTGCATAGCGGCGGGGAGTTTGAGGAGCCTGAGGGCATTGGCCACGGTGGAACGGCTTTTCCCCACCTTGGCGGCCGCCTCGTCCTGGGACAGGCCGGTGATTTCCATGAGGTTTTTATAGGCCGTTGCCTCCTCAATAGGGTTCAGATCCGTGCGCTGGACATTTTCGATGATAGAGACCTCGAGCCGTTTCTCATCGGAATAGTTCCGGATAAGGACCGGTACTTCCCGCAGTCCCGCGATACGGGCGGCACGGCTGCGGCGTTCCCCGGCAACAATGGTATAGGTGCCGTCCCCGGCATCCTCGACGATAATGGGCTGGATGATCCCCTGGGACCGGATGGAATCCGCCAGTTCCCTAAGGTTCTCCTCCTCAAAGGTTTTCCGGGGCTGGTTTGGATTGGCCCTGAGTTTATCCAAAGGGAGGAAGATCTCTCCTTTTCCTGTGGGGAACTCCGGGAGTTCCTCCCCCTGGGGGATCAGGGCATCCAGCCCCTTTCCCAGGCCGAATTTAGAGGGCACGGCGTATTACCTCCTCGGCAAGACTTTTATAGGCCCGGGCGCCGGAACACTGGGAATCGTATTGGGAAATTGCCAGTCCGTGGGAGGGGGCTTCCGAAAGCCTGACATTCCGGGGTATGACGGTGGAAAAAACCAGGTTTTTAAAATAACCGCTTACCTGTTTTATCACCGCCTGGGCAAGCCGGGTCCGGGGGTCGTACATCGTAAAAAAGATCCCCCCGATACTCAGGCTGGGGTTCAGACCCTTCTGAATCCGCTTAATGGTACTGAGGAGAAGGGAAAGTCCTTCCATGGCAAAATATTCACACTGCATGGGGATGAGTACCGCGTCGGCGGCGGCCAGGCCGTTCAGGGTCAACACCCCCAGGGAGGGAGGGCAGTCGATAAAAATAAAATCATACCTTTCCCTGGCCGGCTGTAGGGCGTCTCGGAGGTAAAATTCCCGGTTTTTTTGATCAATAAGTTCCACCGCCGCCCCGGAAAGGTCGATACTGGCGGGGATCACCGAAAGTTCAGGGATGGCGGTTTGCCGGATGGCCTGGTCAATAGGAACGGAACCCGAGATAAGTTCATAGCTTCCGGGCTTGGCCGAACTGACCCCGATGCCGCTGGAAAGGTTCGCTTGAGAATCAAAATCTACGAGAAGCACCGATTTCCCCGCAATGGCCAGGTAAGCGCCTATATTAATCGCCGAGGTAGTTTTGCCCACTCCGCCTTTTTGATTAACAAAAACATATACTTTTCCCATTCCCATAATATAGCATATTATTGTGATTTTTTGCTATTGAATAGTAGCGAACATGGGGTTATTCTTATACCATGACAGCGATTCGTATGCTTGCCATTGATTTGGATGATACCCTTTTGCGGTCTGACCTCAGCATCTCCTTTCGAACAAGGAACACGATCAAAAAAGCGGAGTCTGCCGGTATTGTGGTGGTTTTAGCTTCCGGAAGAATTCCCGCGGCTATGGAACGGTTTGCCCGGCTTTTGGGGCTCCACAAGCGGCCCGGCTATTTAATCTGCAATAACGGAACCATGATACAGGAGAGCCATACGGGGAATATTATCGCCGACATACAACTGCCGTCCTCGGCGGCCTTGGTGGCCTATGATCTGGCCGAGGCGGAGGGTTTTTCCGTTCAAATTTATGAAGACGATATCATGTATATTTCCCGGGCCAATGAATTCGCCGATTATGATCAAAAAATAACCGGGCTCCGGCAGGTGGTGGTGGAGAATTTCCGGGGCATGGTGGAAGCGGGCTGCCACAAACTCCTGATCCCCGGGGATCCCATGATCCTCCGCCCCCTGGAGAGTCTGCTCAGGACCTATATCGGCCGGGATGTTACTATTTTTACCAGTAAACCCTATTTTTTGGAGATCCTTCCCCCAAAAACCGATAAGGGAACCGCCCTGGCGGCGGTGGCGGAAAGACTTGCCATACCCCGGGAAGCGGTACTTGCCATTGGGGATTCCATGAACGATGAGGCCATGATCCGCTGGGCCGGGGTCGGCGTTGCCATGGTCAACGGGGACGACCGGATCAAGGATATCGCCGAATTTATCACCAACAAAACCAACGACGATGACGGAGTGGCGGATATCATAGAACGCTATATCCTGGGAAAAGAGACCTAACCCCCCCCTCCCTCCGTACCTGGCACCGCTCCCCCCCCATCCTAAAGCCGCCCGGCATTGTGCCTCTTACCCGCTAAAGCCCGCCGGGGAGCGGCAATTCCCCACCGGGGGCGCACGGCGGATACAAAGAACGCCACGCCAAAGCGTGCGTAAAAAACGGCCACGCCCGTCTAGCCCCTCTCCGTACCTGGCACCGCTCCCCCCCCCTCCTAAAGCCCGCCGGGGAGCGGCAATTCCCCATCGGGGGCGCACGGCGTGATACACAGAACGCCACGCCAAAGCGTGCGTAAAAAACGGCCACGCCCGTCTAGCCCCCCCGCGGTACCTGGCACCGCTCCCCCCCCC
>JAITBE010000287.1 GCA_031283755.1 Spirochaetaceae bacterium | reverse complement strand
GCCCCTACCTGGAGGACGCCCTGGCCCGGCGGCAGTTGGACAAGCTGGGGCAAAGGCAGATTCCGGTGGTGATCATCAACCACAACATACCGAATGATCAGCCCTGGCCTTTTATCGGCACCAACAACTTCGACGTGGGCCGCCGCATCGGTACGCTGTCGGGGAGTATCAGCGACGCGCCCATACGTTTGGCGATGGTGTACAGCGACAAAGCGCCGGGGATGTACGGGGAACGGGAACTGGTAGAGATGGGAATCACCGCCGCTTTGGGCGGCCGCCTTGCCGTACCGATTACAAGCTTCAAAACAAACCTCAACCCCCTGGACGCGGAGGAACTGCTCTACCGGCTTTTTCGCAGCAACCCGGATATTAATACCATCGTTTTTACGGACTCCAACGACACCATAGCCGCCGCCCAAACCCTCGTCGACATGAACCTCGTAGGCCGCGTTCAGGTGATCGGCTTCGGCGCGGATCCGGGAATAGAGGACAGTATCAGGAAAGGGGTAATCGCGTCCAGTATCGCGATCAACCCCGAACGTATCGGGTATGAGGCGGTACGCTCCCTTATGGCCCTGCGGCGTACCGGGTATACTGCCGCGTCCATTGACACGGGGATAGAAGTTATCGACAGAGGTTCCCTCAAATGAGCGTCCTCAAAGACTTCCGCCGCCGTTTTCCCCGTTCCTTCCGGGTACAGATGCTGATCAGCGTATCCGGGGTAAGCATTATCCTTGCGATTTCCACAGCCTATATTCTTTCTGCCGCCAAAAATTTGCAAAACATATCGAACAGCAGTTTTGAGCAGGAACGGTTTATCAAAACCATTCAGGAGGATCTGGCCGCCTATCAGGAACCGCTCCTCGAATATCTTTCGACCCGTTCTTCCAACGCGCTGGCCCGGATTCTGATCGAATCCCAGGCTCTGCGGAACAAGCTGCCGGCCTATAGTCCTATAACGGCAGACAAAACGGAACTAAAGGAGCGGGAACTTTACTTTCTGATATACGCCTATCTGAATCTGGCGGACCAGGCGATAGAAGAAAAACGCGGCAGAAATATCGCCGCCTATACCCGCATCTACGATGAAATGGCGGGGCTTCTGGCGTATATCAACGAAGAAATTGAAATGGTCAATACTGAGCGATTCAGTAATCAACTGGACGCCTACGAACTCTTTATCGCCAAATCCGGGACCATTCAGTTTTGGAATCTTTTCTTCATCATCTTCGTATCGATTCTGTCGATACTGCTCCTCTTTCAATCGGCGGGACGGCTCACCGATCCCCTGGTTCGTCTTTCGGCGCTGGCCGCGGATCTGTCTTCGGGAAATTTTGAAATCCCCGATATTCAGACCGGATCGGTCGCCGAGATGGATCAGGTGGTGGAAGCTTTTAACCGGATGAAAAACGATATACGCCAATTTATCGAGGAGATACGCTGGCAGGAAAACATCAAGCAGGAATACATGCGGGAAAAGCTTCGGAACATGAAGATGGAAGGGCTGGTACGGCACATGGAGATCTACGCGCTTCAGGCCCAGATGAATCCCCACTTTCTCTTTAATACCCTGAATACGGGGATGCAGCTTGCCATCGTTGAAGGGGCGGACAGGACCGGCGAATTCATGGAGTATCTGGCCCGGCTTTTCCGGCATATCATCAGAAACAAGGAACTTACCGTTCCCCTGCGGCACGAGATTGAGGGGCTTAACTACTACTTTGCCATTCTTAAAGTACGCTTCCCCAAAAATCTTGACCTGATCCTGGATTATGACGAATCGCTTTTGGATGGCTGCAAGGTTCCGGTTTCCATTTTACAGCCCCTCGTGGAAAACTGCGTCATTCACGCTTTTAAGGATTCGTCGGCGCAGCCGTCGGCGCAGCCGCCGGCGCAGCCGCCGGTACCGCCGCCGGTTGCGCCGCCGGCGGCGCGGCGCTCGCTCATCATGGTCCGGGCGGAAAAGTCCGGAAACACGCTTATTCTTTCGGTGCGGGACAACGGCTGCGGTATGCCGGCGGAAACCGCGGAAAAACTGCTTCATCCCCTTTCCATTGACGAATCGTCAATGGAAAGGGTGATGGGCCTTGAAAATGTTATCCAGCGGCTGTACTTCTTCTATCCCGATGATCCCGGCGTAGTGAGCATCGAAACCGGGGAAGGCCGGGGTACGGCGATTATTATCCGCATTGATACGGAAAGGGAGCCATGTCTAGCGTTCTGATTGTGGCCGACGAGGAGCCCGTCCTGGACAGTTACGAGTTTATGCTGAAAAGCGCCGCCGGCTTTGTTCTGGCGGGCAAGGCCCGTTCAGGTTACGAGGCCCTGCGGATGATCCACGAGACAGAGCCGGATCTGGTTTTTCTGGACATCAACATCCCCGGCCTGGACGGGCTGGCGGTTATCGCCGATGTGCACAAAAAATTTCCCGGCATGGTTTTTGTCCTTTCCACCGCCTATGAACGTTTTGACCTTGCAAAACGGGCCATACCCCTGGGTGTCTTTGCGTACCTGGTAAAGCCCGTATCAAAAAAGACATTCTTTTCCACCCTTGACGATGCGCGGGAAGCCCTGGCGAAACGGCCCGTAGCGGAAGGGGAGGGGCGGGAGGATCCCGGACACTTCTTCTTTAAAAAAATCATCTGGCAGGAGATGAGCGGGGAAACATGGGAGGAGTGGAGGGAACGGCTGGATCTCCCCTCTGATCGGGGTATTGTTTTCCTCCTTGAACTGGAGGAAAACACGGAACAGTGGTGCGGAAAAATCGCGGAACAAATATCATGGAAGTACCACTGCCGGTTTGACGTTATCTTAAACCGAGGACTCTTCCTGGTTTCCGGGAACATTAACAGGGAAACGCTTGAGGCCCGGCTGAACGCCATTCTGAAAAGAAGTTTTCCCGCGGGGCTTGCCTGTTTTTGCGGAGTTGGGGAATTGTGCCGGGGACCGGAACTGCACCGTTCCTGCAACGAGGCCCTGCGGAAACTGGAGGAAGAGCGGCAGGGAACCGACACGCGGCAGTGGGAACGGCTCAGGATCATCCAGCTCAGGCGGAAAATCGGCGCGGCGCCGCCCCCGGAAGAAGTTAAAAAACTTTTTACGGTTTTTTGGCAGGAACTGTTCAGAACCTGCGGCTTTGCCCTGGCCAAGGCAAAGATGATCCCGGTGTTCATGTTCCTGATGGACGACTGTACCGGCTGTTATCTGGACAATGCCGAAGCGCTGCCGCTCTTTGCCGCCGCCGAGGAAATTATGGCGATCCCCGACATGCCCGCCTGGGAAAACTGGGCCGGCCAGGCGTTTGAGAAAATCCTGCTCCAGGCCGCTCTCCGCCGTTCGAATACCTTTCCGGTGCCGCTGGCAAAGGCCATCGAATACATCCACGCCCATTACGCCGAGGGAATCCAGCTTGGCGCCGCCGCGGATGCCGCCCAGGTATCGCCGGCCTATTTGAGCCGCCTTTTTTCGGAACACTGTAAAACCAGTTTTATTGACTATGTAACGGAACTGCGCATAGAAAACGCGGAAAAACTGCTGAGGGAGTCAAAGATGAATATAAAAGAAGTTGCCTTTGCGTCAGGATACCAGGACCCTAACTACTTTAGCAAGATATTCAGAAAATTTACGGGCCTCTCCCCGATGGCTTACGCCGGAGAAGCAAAGCGGGGGAAGGGCGATTTATGAAAAAAGTAATTACTGTCATCGCGGCGCTTGTGTTTCTGTCCTGTTCCGCGAAACAGGCGCGGATGCCGGGGCAGGCGTCTCCCGATCTTTCCCGGGCAGAGGCGGGGGAAGCCCCGGAAAAAAGGCGGATCACCATCGGCTTTTCCGTGGCCACCGACACATTTATCGTGGAACGGTGGAACAAGGACGCGAAGGTTTTTTCCGGGGCCGCCCAGGAATTGGGGGGAGATGTAATCGTTCAGCTTTCCGCGGGGGGTATCAGGGAACAGATTGCCCAGATTAACTACATGGTAAACCAGAACATCGATATCCTGGTGGTGATCGCCCACGACACGGAGATGATAGCCGGGGCGGTTAAACAGGTACGGGACGCGGGAATCCCCGTGATCGCCTATGACCGGATGATCCAGGGGGTGCCTCTGGACGCGTACATTTCCTTTGACAGCGAGGAGGTAGGCCGCCAGTTCGGGAGGGCCCTGCGCGGCGCGGTCCCCAGGGGAAAGTACCTGATAGTCAACGGCGGAGTCCACGATGTAAATAGTTTTGACATAAGCAGAGGCCTGCACGAAATTATCGATCCCTTAATTGCCGCCGGGATGGTGCAGATTGAGCGCGAAATCTGGCTTGAGGAGTGGAGCTTTGACGAAGCTCTGGAAAAGATCAGAGATATTCTGGAAGAAACCACCGCCTTCGATGCCATTGCCTGCGGGAACGACGCTATCGCCCAGGCGGCGATTCAGCTGCTCGCCGAACGGCGTATGGCGGGGAAGATCGCGGTCGTCGGCCAGGACGCCGAGCTTATCAGCTGCCAGTACATTGTAGAAGGTTTACAGTTGATGACCGCGTACAAGCCCATCGGCAAACTGGCGGCCCGGGCGGCGGAGCTTGCCATGGCCATAGCGGAGAAGCGGGCCATACCCCACGATATGCTGCTGGACAACGGCAGCGGCAGCCCGATCCCCTCGTACATCGAAGCGCCCATAGCGGTTTTTAAGGACAATATGGATGCGGTAATCCGGGACGGGTTCCATTCCTACGAGGATGTGTACCGCAACGTACTATTTTGACATCAAAATATTCCTGTTTTTTAGGCCCGCGGAAAAAAATATCAAAATATTCTCCACTATTGTCAAAAGTTTACGCTTCCCCACTTAGGAATTAGTTTTCTATAATAATCTATCAAATTTAAATTTCGGAGGTACGAAATGAAAAAGATCTGTTTAGCGTTGATTATTCTCCTGGCTGCCGGCTCCTTTGTGTTTGCCAGCGGCCAGCAGGGCGGTAGTAGTTCAGGTA
>JAITBE010000185.1 GCA_031283755.1 Spirochaetaceae bacterium | reverse complement strand
ATGAGTTCTTCGATAATTTCCCGGGGATTGCGGGCCTCGGAGTCCACCGGATTGGTACAGGGATAACAGCCCAGGGAGCGGTAGCGCTTGCCCGCGCCCTGGTTGTAATAAATAGGAATCGTCGGGATCCCTTCCCGCTCGATATACTCCCAGATATTGAGTTCCGTCCAGTCCAGCAGGGGGTGGACCCGGACGTGGGTCTTGGGGGCGAACTCGGTCTTGTAGAGGTTCCAGAGTTCCGGCGGCTGGGAAGCCGCGTCCCATTCGCTCCGCTCGTCCCGGCTGGAAAAAACCCGCTCCTTGGAACGGCTCCCCTCCTCGTCGCTGCGGACCCCCACAATCACCGCGTTGTAAGGCTCGGCGGCTTCCAGCTCCTCCCAGGCGTCCCGGTGGGGATCGTAGACCCGCCGGGGCCCGGTCCCGTCCAGGGTCTGCCGCAGGGGAATCGTCTTGAGCTCCTTGCAGCAGGAAATCCGGTCCAGGCCGTCGGGAAAGGTCCGCTTCTCCGCCAGGGCCCGCCCGTTCCGCCCCACCACCAGGCGCAGCTTGAGTTCCCGGGCCAGCCGGTCCCGGTAGGCTATCATTTCAGGTATCTTGTAAGTCGTGTCGATGTGGATAAGCTCAAAGGGCACGTGGCCAAAAAAAGCCTTCTTCGCCAGCCACAGCAAAACCGTGCTGTCCTTGCCGATGGACCAGAGCATCCCGATATTCTTGAAAGACTTATAAGCCTCCCGGATAATAAAAACACTCTGGGATTCCAGTTTATCCAGCTTGCTTAAACAAGCCTCCTCTGTTTCTGCCATTCCTTCTCCTTCTGTCCCTTCAAGCGGAATGAGCCTCCCCGGAGCAGAGCTCCGGAGTATCCCTAAGCGTTGCCCTATTTGCGAGGAGGCTCGTTCGATAGGAAGTTTATAATACCGTCTGGTTTAATACCGAATGTTGTAAGCGTTGCTTTATTTGAGCCGGAGCAGAGCTCCGGGGTATTAAACCAGACTTTCGAATAAAAACGAGGGAAAAATAACCGGCGGGGACATTTTACACAATGGAGGCTGTTACAAAACTTCAGCTTTTGGAACAGCCTCCTTGAATTTGATGGAAAAACCGGATTTTTGACCGGTTTTTCCAAGAGCCTGTTCCGAAACTAACCGAGTTTTGGAACAAGCTCAAATGTTTGAAAACTTCACCATACCATTACCGTCTGAGCCTTTTCAAACTCAGACGGTAAACGGCGCGGGAAAAGCGCCGGAGCTTGCTTTTCCCAACGTAACTCCCGGTTTAGGGGTTGCGGCCGGTAACGGTTCTGGTGTTCATGCGGTCATCTTTTTGCTGCTCATTAATGACCAATAGATACGGTACTTCACGAAGATAGGATATTTCGTAATCCAGTTCCCCGTATTTTATCAGCTTGGTACCATCCCGGGAAAAATACATTAATTCATACCGGTCCTTATCCGGGTTTGGTTGAAAATACATGACATTATTGTTTGTGTTGGTATCTTCAAAACAAACCGCCAGGATGCCATATTCCACATTATACTCATTATTCACCCCAAGCCGTCCGGGAGTTTCCGCGGGTATTCGTATTTGGTTATAATCCAGTCCATCGGTGGTAACTATTTTACCCGCTGCATCAACTTTGATGTTCATTCTGGTTGCCTCTTGGGTGAGGGTAATGCTATTAGACAGAAAAAACTGTATTCTTGCGAGTTGATCATTCGGAAGCGCATCGCGCATGGCAGTGGTAAACGACGTTTTAGGCAGCGGCAGGGCGATAGGTTCAGGCTCAAGAATCACAGAAGGTTCAGGAGCAGCAACCTGCCGTCTTCCAAAGGCTCCGGCATTTGTTCCGGCGATTGATAAAAAAACCGTCATTATCAAAATAATATTTATCTTTCCCATGATTTCCCTCTAATTCTAAGGTTACTTGTCAAACAAGCTTATCTTTCAAAATCATGGCCCTCTCGGACCATCGGATTGAAACAGCCTCATCTATATATTCGGCTATGTTACGGTTTATCTAAATATTTTTTTATGTAAAGCGGGCGCCCGGCCGCTCTTCTCCCCTTTCCCTCAAGTATGGTACAGTCTTCCTATGACTATTCGGGAAAGGCTCAATAAAATTGCCCGGGAACGCATCCTTATCCTCGACGGCGCCATGGGGTCCATGATCCAAAGTTTCCACCTTTCCGAAACCGATTTCCGGGGCGGCCGGTTCGCCTCCCACGGAAGGGAGCTATTGGGGTGTAACGACCTCCTCTGCCTTACCAAACCGGAACTTATCACCGGGATCCACGAAGCCTATTTACAGGCCGGGGCGGACATCATTGAAACGTGCAGCTTCAATTCCACATCGGTGTCCCTGGCCGATTACGGCATCGGGGAGCTGGCCTACGAGATCAGCGCTGCGGCGGCGAAAATTGCCCGGAAAGCCGCAGACACGTATACCACCCCCGAAAAACCCCGGTTTGTGGCGGGAAGCATGGGGCCTACCGCCAAAAGCGCCGGTATGTCCCCGGATATAGACGATCCCGGCAAACGGGGCGTCACCTGGGATGAACTGGAAGGGGCCTATTACGACAACGCCCGGGGGCTGCTGGACGGCGGCGCCGATATACTCCTCATCGAAACCGTTTTCGACACCCTCAATGCCAAGGCGGCCATATCCGCCATTAGCCGCCTCCTGGGGGAACGGGGTCTGACCCTCCCGGCCTTTCCTCTGATGATCTCCGCCACTGTCTCCGATACCGCGGGCAGGCTTCTTACGGGACAGACCGTGGATGCCTTTTTGATTTCGGTGCTCCACGCCGATCCCTGGTCAATCGGCCTTAACTGCTCCTTTGGGGCGGAGCAGCTCAAGAAGCCCCTGGCGGATCTTGCCGGTTTAGCCCCCTGCCTGATCAGCGCCCACCCCAACGCGGGGCTCCCCAATCAGTTGGGAGCCTACGACCAGACCCCCGAATCCATGGCCGCCCAGATAGAAACTTATCTGCGGGAAGGGCTGGTGAACATCCTGGGGGGATGCTGCGGTTCCACTCCCGCCCACATCGCCGCCATTGCGGCCAAAGCCCGGAACCAGGCGCCCCGGATCCCCCCCAAGCCGAGGCCGGGAACCTGGCTTGCGGGGCTTGAAAGCCTCCGGGTAAATCAAGAACAGGGACTCACCATCATTGGTGAACGGGCCCATGCCCCGGGGAGCCGAAAATTCCTCTCCCTTATCCGGGAAGACAAATACGGCGAAACCCTGGGCATGGTCCACGAGATGATAGACAAAGGGGCGGCAATGCTCAACATCTGTATGGACGATCCCGTTCTGGACGCCCGGACCGCCATGACCCGTTTCCTGAACCTGGCCCTGTCGGACCCGGACATAGCCCGTCTTCCCATTATGATCGACAGCTCCCGCTGGGAAGTGCTGGAGGCCGGCTTGAAGTGCCTCCCGGGCAAGGGCATCGTCAATTCCATAAGCCTCAAAGAAGGGGAGGAGGAATTCCTCAAAAAAGCCTTCCGTGCCCGGGCTTACGGCGCGGCCGTGGTGGTGATGCTCTTTGACGAACAGGGCCAGGCCGGCTCCTATGAACGGAAAATCGAAATCGCCGCCCGGGCCTATGCCCTGCTTACCCGCCGGGGCTTTCCCCCGGAAGATATAATCTTTGATCCCAACGTGTTCGCTTTGGCCACGGGGATAAGCGAACATGACCATTATGCCCTGGATTTTATCCGCGCCTGCGAATGGATCAAAACCCACTGTCCCGGCGCTCAAATTTCCGCGGGGGTTTCCAACCTCTCCTTTAGCTTCCGGGGTAACGAAACGATCCGGAATGCCATGCACGCGGTTTTTCTTAAATACGCGGGGGAAGCGGGCCTTTCCATGGCCATTGTAAAGGCCGGCCTTATCTCCTATGAAAAGCTCGATCCCCCCCTGCGGCAGGCGGCGGAGGATGTAATTTTATGCCGGGGACCGGCCCCGGAACCGGCGGAGCGGCTCCTTGCCCTGGCAATGGAATTAACGGAAAAATCCGAAACAGCGGCCGTAAAAAAAGAAGACCAAAAATCCAAAACCCGGTCTTCCCTTCCCTTGGAAGACCGGATCCTCCATGCCATGCTGACGGGTCAGGATGACCATATTGAGGAGGATCTCCGGGCCCTGCGGTCCGAATACGCCCATTCCCTGGAAATAGTGGAAGGCCCCCTAATGCGGGCCATGGGAGAAGTGGGAAACCGCTTTGGAGAAGGGCGGCTTTTCCTTCCCCAGGTGATCCGAAGCGCCCGGGTAATGAAAAAAGCGGTGTCCTTCCTGGAGCCTTTTATCGAAGCGGAAAAAATTGCCGTTGCCGGAAGGGACAGGGGCAGGATTCTTCTCGCCACGGTGAAGGGGGATGTCCACGACATCGGGAAAAACATTGTGGGGGTGGTGTTGGGCTGTAACGGTTACGATATCCTGGACCTGGGCGTTATGGTACCCCTGGAGCGGATCATAACCATCGCAAAACAGGAAAAGGTCGATCTTATCGGCCTTTCCGGGCTTATCACCCCCTCTCTGGATGAAATGGTTAAAATTGCCCAGGAAATGGAAAAAAACAAACTGACCATACCCCTCCTTATCGGCGGGGCCGCCGCCAGCCTTGCCCACACGGGTTTGAAGATCGCTCCGGAATATTCGGGTCCCGTGGTGTATATTCCCGACGCAAGCCGTTCCGCCGGGGCGGTCCGGGCCCTTCTCTCCGATACCTACCGGCCCCGTTTTTTGGAGGAACTGGAAGGCCGTTACCGGGAAGCGGTAAAACAGCACCAATCCATTCAGACCCGAATTGAATTGCTCCCCCTGGAAAGGGCCCGGCAAAATAAAATCCCCCCGGATACGGGGGTAATTCCGGAGCCCCGGCGCCGGGGCATCCATACCTTTACTGATTATCCGGTGGACCGGGTAATCCCCTCTATCAACTGGAAGGACTTCCTCCATGCCTGGGATATGTCCCCGGCTTCCCGGGGAAAAACCCGGCCCGAGGCTGCCCCGGAACGGGAAAAAGCGGAAACCCAGCTGCTGGAAGACGCAAAAAACCTTTTGGACCAGGTAGTTTCCCGGAAAATGCTCAAACTTCGGGGAGTCCTGGGCTTTTTTCCTGCCGTTTCCCAGGGGGAGGACCTATTGCTCTACGATCCCGGCGGCCCGGTTCAAAGTCCCGAACCGGGGGAGGCCGTTGCCCGGTTTTCCTTTCTGCGGAGCCAGGAAAAAAAACGAACCGGTTTACCCAACCCGTGTCTAGCCGATTTTATCCCCCCAAAAGATTCCGGGAGGGCCGCCGGCTGGATCGGCCTTTTTGCCCTCAGCGCGGGTTTTGGCTTACCGGAAGCGGAGGCCGCCTATAAAGCCGATGACTACGGGAGACTCCTCCTTTCCAGTTTGGCAAACATCCTGGCCGAAGCCTTTATTGAGGAGCTGCATCTCCGGGTCCGGCGGGAGCTGTGGGGTTACGCCCCTGAGGAGAACCTCTCCCCGGAGGAGATCTTCCGGGGAGCCTACCGGGGCATACGCCCCGCCTTTGGGTACCCCGCCTGTCCTGATCACCATGATAAGCGGATAAGTTTTGATTTATTGGGGGCCCGGGAAAAATGCGGGCTGGAATTAACCGATACCGCCATGATCGTCCCCGCCGCTTCGATATGCGGTATGTTTTTTTCCAGCCCCGGGGCCTACTATTTCGGCTTGGGAACCATCGGGGAAGATCAACTGGCGGATTGGGCCGCCCGCAAGGGGATCACGGTTCAGGAAGCCCGCCGCCGGATCGGCAAACTATAGAAACGCCTTCAGCAATGCTCAGTTTAAAGATTCCAAAAAACAATAAAAATAATTGACAAATACGCATAATATTGGTATATTATACGTATGGAGGTTTACCCATGAATCGAAAATTGACTTTAAGTTTGGATTCTAATGTAGTAGATTTTGCTCATGCTTTTTCCAAAAGATACAATAAACCGATCTCTAAAATTGTAGAAAATTATTTTATTGAATTAAAAGAGCAAAACACTACAGAATTACCTAAAGACCTTGAGGAACTATATGGTATATTTGAAGGGACAGATACACCAACTAAGAAAGAATTGAGGAAAATGTTTCATGAAAAAAATAGTAATTGATGTCAATATTTTCATGGATTTTCTTTTCAAGAGAGAAGGGCATGAAAAAGTTGCGGAAATATTTAAACAATGTATAAAAAAGAACGTAGCAGGGTTTTCTTGTGCACATGAAATTACAACTTTGAATTATTTTTTACAAAAATCAAACAGGGACAAGGTCAAAATTAGAAAAACGCTCTCCGGAATAATGAAACATTTTAAAGTGATAGCAACCAATGAAGAAATATTGCAGAAAGCTTTATTTTCTGAAATAGATGATTTTGAAGATGCGGTCATTGAAGTTTCATCAAAAGAAAACGGAGCTGAATATATTTTAACAAGGAATACACGGGATTTTAAAAAGAGTATTATTACACCTATTACACCAGAAGAATTATTGATAATTTTGAAAAATGATACAAAAAAATAAACAAAGCATTACACCCTATTTTACGTTGATATTTATACACTACGACATGGTAATTTTATTGTTTCATATTTTAAAGAATTTTAGGGACATATTGCACATAACGTTCCGGCTATATGTGAAATTGGGGCTAAAATTTATCGGAAATATAAGTTTTTTGAGGTTTTTTGGATAAAGTGTTTTTCGGCCACCTTTGTGCTTTCTGATTGACTGCGTAAGTCCTTTCTTCCTCTTTCCTTTCCGCGCCTTTGTGGTTAAATATCTTAACGGCACTTTTAGTTTAATCAGCCTGCTAGCAGCGTCTTACCCGCTAATTATGGGCGTCTTTCTGTGCCCGTTCTATGAGGGAGTTTTTAAAAATAGCGGTAGTATCTACCTTATCCTCCACCCCGTAAAGGGGGGTCGTCCCTTCTCCGCCGGCGCTGCGGAACAATGCTTCCCATTTGTTTTCGTAAGCCCAGCTTTTTTCATTGTTGATTATATAATCCAGCACCATCGTAACCGCCAGGGTAAAAAAAACAAGGGCCGCGTTGTTTCGCTGTTTAGGATTCTTTAAAAGCGCGTCCAGTCTGGTAGAAACAGGATTTGCGACCTGGAAAACATAGGGGTCCCAGGGATTATCAATACAATCACAGACCACCATTTTTTCCGCTCCCCCCTGTTTATTTCCCTGTTCTATTCCTGCCGCTACCGCGGTAAGATACTTACGCAAACGTCTGATTTCAGGATAAAGGGCGCCGATATCACTTTTTTTAAACGACGGCGAATAAAGGGTCTCAAATTTATAATAGGGAAGAAAACAAAGCCGCTTTATCCAATGGAGCTCGTTTAAAAGCCTTTTTGTGTAAGTGGAATTCCTGGATTCACCGGAACTGTCTAAAATATGACAATATTCCACCAGCCGGGGAAGATATTCCTTGTCAAAACTTAACTCCACATAGGTGTTCCACTTGTTAAGGGTATCCCCCAGGACTTCATCGATCTTTTCGGTAATTCCATCGGAACCAACCACCACCCCAAATTTTACAAAACGAAGCCCAAAAAACAACTCGGTCAGGATCCGCGTAAGGATCGCCACCTGCTGAAGGGGATCCGTCGGGGCGATAAGATCATAATTTTTCTTTAAATTAAATATATCTGAAAAATAGGGATAAAAATCAGGAAACGTAGCAATTTTTTCCCACCCCGCCTTCGGGAAAAGCATTTCCAGGGTCTGAAGCCCCCGCTCCACCGCCTTATGCTCAGACTCCGTTGCCGCCTGTTTCTCCTTTTTTTCCTCGCTTTCAGAATCTTCATCCTCCGGGACTTCCTCTTCCTTCTCTTCCGGGGCGGCTTCAGGATGCAGATCATGTTCCGCCAGGGCAGAAGAAATACGATCCTCTTCCTGGGCTTCTATAAACGCCATAAACCGGTTTTTCCGTTCAATAAAAAATTCTTCATAGTACAAAAATTTGTCCGAGAGGAGTTTAAGCAACAGCGGATACAGAAGAAACCGTATCTCCCGGCGGACTATCATCAGGGTGCTGAGGGAAATCCGGATAAGATCCTGATATTTTTCCTTTGCCTCCACCGGATCTTCCAGGTACAGTACCCTATACAGAAGTTTATAGGCTTCCTTAATATGGTTCTCCATGTCCAGCTGTTCAAGGACAAAAAGCGGTTTATATATGGCCCGGAGTATATCGGCAAATTCAACGATAAGGGCCTTTCGGGGGTGGGACTGAATTTTAGCCAAGTCCGAAGCGATCCGTTCAATATTCCAGAACCGGATAGCATTTAATACGGTAAAAGCAAAAAAAGAGGTCTTTTTAAGCTGTTCGCTGCGTTTTTTATCATTCCGTGGAATCAGGGTACGGGTCGCGGTTACCAGGGTTTCAATTTTTTTATAATAGTCGTTCATTCTCCGGTTAACAAAAAAGGGGCTTACCTTGTCGGGAATCTCATTAAAAACCGACATTATGGACTGCAAAACCTGAAGGGGACTCTTGATGGCAAATTCCTGAGTACCGGCGTACCGGTCCATTTTAACCCGTTCCCAGTAGGATAAGGTTATCGGCACGGAGGGATCATCCGCACCGGCCGGGCCCTTTTTCCGGGACGATGCCGGCGCATCCCCTAATCGATCCGGCCGCCGCTGGGACTCATCAGACCTCCGGCGGCTCATCTCAACTCTTTGCTGCCGGACCGGGGAAGCCTGTCTGACAACCGGCTTTGGCTTTTCGGATCGCTCTACACCGACCTCGCCGCCCAGAAGTTGGGCTATCCGTTTGGCCTCCTGGGTATCAACATTCCCTAATTTTTCCCTTACCCGGTCCAATTCCCCGGGCTCATAGATCGCATTTTTTTTTGCCATATCTATATCCGTAAATAAAGTTTTTCTCCAAGGCCCCAAAGGTTTCGTACCTGAATCTTTTTTTCCCCGGAATCTATCAACATCCCGTTGAAATATCCAAGGGGGGTATCATATTCCGTTCCGGTAAACAGAAGGTTAAAAGCAACCCGCTTGGATACCTGGGGAGTAAAGGTAAGATCCACCATTCCTTCCACATCCTGGATTACCCACTCCTTATCAACCCCCTCCGGCATGGTAATTCGTACCGGAGGCAAGGGAGTTAACCGGCCCTCTACCCAAAGGGCATTTTCATTGTTTTTATTCTTCTCCTTTGTCTGATTCTCCGCAATACTAAAACCAAATCCGCGGTTCTCCGCGTCAAAACCGATTCCCGTACACCAAACCGAATGCATCCGGTAGGGAAAAAACCCCTTAAAGTCGCCGAACATCCCCTGGGTTTCATCCGGATCCAGGGAAATATGCCGCCCCCCAAAAACCATATCCCCCCGGACCGCGGCAAGTACCTTATACGCATACATACAACGCCGTTCGGAAAAAGGCAAATTGACCACCATAGGGGTAACCTTACGGTTTAAATCATATTCCAGATGGGCCGTAAAAGAAGGCCGGGCCCTGGTTGCCTTAATATCAAGATCTATCTTTATAGTATCGGCATACAGCCAATTATGTATCCGGAAAAAAAACCCATAGGATCGGCTAATAATCGAAGAATTGTACAGATCCCTGGGCAGCCGCCACCCATTAAAGGGTATCACTTTTCTAAACTGCAAAAATTCCTTGGTTTCCTTATCGTAGACATACACCTGGGCCATACGATAATATTTCATGTTGGCTAACATCGCCCCAAGAAAAAAACGCTCATTGTTTACAACAAAAGTTTCCCATTCCTTTATCCGGTAATCCCGCATCCACTTGGGGAAGGGAAAGGAAAAAGGATGCTGGATATTCAGCAGATCCACTTCGTTAAAGGCTGATATCCAAGTCCCCTGAAGGGGTTTTCCCTTTTCAAGAGGAGTACCCTGGGGAGCTTGAATTTCTCTTGTATACATTAATTTTACTATAGCATAATCCGCGGGAATAATGAATAGTGAAGCATGAATTATTAAAAAACACCTATCAGCCATAAATCATGTGAAAAATCATGAATTTCATGACAAATTTGGCCAAAATAGTCGAAATTGGTCAAAATTCTTAAGATTTTAAGGTACACAAAATTTCTACAAGAATTACGCTATCAAAAATCACATTGAACCTCAAAAGACCTACTACGGGAGAATTTCACCCTTTGGCGCACGCTGTCCTGCGGGCGGCAAAGGACTTTTCATCACCTCGTTTTCAGGTCGATCTTCCTCAGTTCCCCGATAAGGCCGGCGTTGTAATCGATATAGGCCTCAAGAACATCGGCGCCTATCCCTTCATTGGCCCCCCGGGGAGGCGCGCCCAGGTTGCCGGCCCGGCCCAGGCGGTAATCGTCCACCGCCGCAAAAAACGGTTCGCCCTTGTAGGTAACGGTGTATCCGGCGCGGATATTCTCGCTCAGGATGGTATCCGGCACCGGGTCTTGGGCGCGGCTCATATCCACCAAATCCGGCTTAATCGCCAGCATACAGGAGGTCTCGTAGAAACCGCCGTGGTCGTTACAGGGCAGTTCCGGCTTTATCTGGGGTACCAACTGCCACCATTCGGTGGAGGCGCAGAGGGCATGGTAGTCGTGCCACAGATCCCCGGCCAGCATACGGAGGATGCCCGCGTTGCCGCCGTGGCCGTTGACAAACAGAAAGCGGCGGGCGCCGTGTTTAGCGTAGGAAGCCCCATAGGCGTAGAGGATCTTCCGCAGCAACTGCGGGCTGAGGGATACCTGGCCGGGAAATTTTTTTCCCTCCGGGCCATAGCCGTAGGGAAAAACCGGAGCTGCCAGAGCGCCTGAGCGTTCCCCGATCAGCGCCGCGCAATACCCGGCAATAAAGGTATCGGTACCCAGGGGATTGTGCCGGCCGTGTTCTTCCAGCATACCCACCGGAATAATTATCACATCGTCATGCCCCATGTGTTCTTCAAATTCGGTCCAGGAAAGTTCCGCTGCTAAATGAGTTTTTCTTTTCATGGCTTTAAACTCCTCTGGGGATCCGGCGGATCTCCCGAATAATACCGGCGCAATAGTCGGTATAGACGGCGAACATGCCTTCGCCGATTTCCCGCCGGGCCTCCTCGCTGGGGGCGCCGAAATTCCCCCGGGGGGCAATTTCGCTGGTGGGAAGGTTAAGGGAAATCGACGCTCCACGATAAAAAAAGCCGTAATCAAAGGTGATTTCATCGGTTAATTTTTCTATCTGTTGTGTGTCCGCCTTGGTCAAATCCACAATGCTTTCGTTTATGGCCATCATCATGGAGGTTTCAAATTTTCCGCCGTGATCGTGGGCCTGGTATTCGGATATTTTCGGCATAAGCTGCCACCACTCGCTGGAAGCGACAAAAACCCCATATTTCTCATAGAGCGCGGCCGCGGCATGGCGGAGGGCCATATTGTTCCCGCCGTGGCCGTTGACAAAAAAGAAATGTCCCGCCCCGTGGCGCACAAAATTTTCGCAGACCTCAAAGACCAGATCCGTCAGAACGGCGGGGTCTATGCTGATCGTGCCGGGAAAATCGAGGAGTCCCTGGGCATTACCGATGGGTATGGCCGGGGCGACCAGGGCGCCGGCCTTTTTCCCGATGGCCCGCGCCAGGGCGTCGGCGATAAAAAAATCCGTCCCCAGGGGGCTCTGGGGCCCGTGTTCTTCGGTGCTGCCCACGGGCAGGATGATCACATCATCCAGGGCTATGGCCTCGGCAAATTCCGGCCAGGACAGGTCTTCAATAAAGACGCTTTTTTTCATTGATCTTTACGCTCCTTTTTTTGGTACAGTGGATAAAAACAGGCCGCCATGTGACCGGGAGCTACCTCAATAAGCGGAGGTTCCCGGGTATCACATCCGGCGCCGCGGTATTTGCAGCGGGGGTGAAACCGGCAGCCCGGGGGCAGGTTAATGGGGCTGGGGGGCTCCCCCGAGATGGCGACTTCCCGGCTGCGGAACCGCGGGTCCAGCCCTGGTTCGGCGTGAAGCAGCACATTGGTGTAGGGATGCTGGGGATTGGCAAAGATCTCCCCGGTCCGGGAAAGTTCGATAATTTTGCCCAGGTACATCACCGCGACCCGGCCGGCGATATGCCGGACCACCCGCAGGTCGTGGGAAATAAACAACATGGTCAGGTTGAGTTTACTCTGCAGATCCGACAACAGGTTGATGACCTGGGCCTGAATAGAAACATCCAGGGCGGATACCGGCTCGTCGGCAATGATAATCCGGGGATTCAGGACAATAGCCCGGGCGATTCCGATGCGCTGGCGCTGCCCCCCGGAAAATTCGCTGGGCAGGCGGTCGGCGGCGTCCGGGGTAAGCCCCACCATGTCCATAACTTCTTTGATTTTCTCTTCCATGTGTTTTTTGCCGCAGATCCGGTGGAACCGGATAGCCTCCGCCAGGGTGTCGTGGACGGACATCCGCGGGTTCAGGGAGGAGTAGGGGTCCTGGAAGATCATCTGCAGGTTTTTACGGTAGGGCCTCAGGCTGCGGTCGCTTATTTTTGCCAGGTTTACCCCGTCAAAAAACACATCCCCCCCGTCGGGCTTGTAGAGCCGGATAATGGTACGGGCCAGGGTGCTTTTGCCGCAGCCGCTTTCCCCCACCAGCCCCAGGGTTTCCCCCTGAAGGATGTCCAGGTCTACCAGATCCACCGCATAGAGATACTCCTGGGGTTTTCGCAGAACCACGTCGATGATCTGCCGCTTCACGGGAAAGTGCTTTTTGAGGCCCCGTACTTCTATTAACGTATTTCCGTTCATATCCGGGGGGCCTCCTCTTCTGCATCGATAAAACCGCCAAGGCCGGCCAGCTTTTCATAAAAAAAACAACGCACCCGGTGGCCGGGGCTAATCTCGGTAAGATCCGGCAGTTCCCCCTCACAGCGGCCTTCTTTAAAGGCGCAGCGGGGCGCGAAGGGGCAGCCCGGCAGGGGATCGGCCAGGTTGGGGGGGGCGCCGCTTATGGATTCCAAACGCCGGTTCCCTTCCCGGGGGATGGAACTGAGAAGGCCGTAGGTATAGGGATGCCGGGGCTCGGCAAAGAGGGTTACCGTATCGCAGAGTTCCATGATATGCCCCGCGTACATCACCGCCACGAAATCGCACATCTGGGACACCACGCTCAGATCATGGGTTACCAGGATCATACTCATCCTGAGTTTTTCCCGCAGGCTGTTTATCAGCAGCATGATCTGATTTTGGATGGTCACATCCAGGGCTGTGGTGGGTTCGTCGGCCAGTAAAAGACGGGGATTCCCCGCCAGGGCAATGGCAATCATAACCCGCTGACGCATACCGCCGGAAAACTGGTGGATATACTCGTGGATCCGCTTTTCCGGGCTGGGAATACCTACCAGCCGTAACAGTTCTATGGACCGGTGGTATTTTTCCGTTTTCGAAAGTTTGGAATCCAGGGCCTCGTAAATCTGGGTCTTGATGGGTATCACCGGGTTAAGGGCCGACATGGGTTCCTGGAAAATCATGCTTATCTCCCGGCCCCGGAGCCGCCGCATGGATTCGTCGGAGATGCGCAGAACATCGGTTTCCCCCTGGGTCCCGCGGTATCGAATTTCACCCTGGATAATTTTTCCCGGCGGATGTATCAGCCGGGAGATGGACCGGCAAATCGCCGTCTTGCCACAGCCGCTTTCCCCCACCAGGCCGAAGGTCTCCCCGGAGAGGACCTTGAAGCTCACGCCGTTCACGGCCTTTACCACCGCGCCGCCGGAAAAAAAGTAGGTGTGCAGGTCTTTTACCCGTAACAGGGCTTCCACTATGACCTCCCCTTGGTCCGCAGCAGGTCCGAAAGGCCGTCGCCGATGAGGCTAAAGCCGGTACCGGTCAGGGCGAGGAACAGGCCCGGAAAGGCGGCTATCCACCAGGCGTTGGAGATATAGGCCCGCCCGCTTTCGATGATGGCTCCCCATTCCGGGGTAGGGGGCTGGATACCGAGGCCCAAAAAACTCATGGAAGCGCCGGCCAGCATACACATCACCACATCCGCGGCGGCGTAGACCACACAGCCGGAGATCACATTGGGCAGCAGGTGGCGGAGCAGGATCCGAAGGTCCGTATACCCCAGGACCTTGGCCGCCTGGACATATTCCGCGTTTTTCGCCACCAGTACCTCTCCCCGGACCAGCCGGGCGTAGTGCATCCAACTGACCAGCCACATGGCGATAAACAGATTGGTGATGCTGGGCCCGGTGACGGTAACCACCACGATCACGATCAGGGTGAAGGGAAAGGCCATAAAAATATCGCAGGCCCGCATCATCAAACTATCCACCAAACCGCCGTAATACCCCGCGGCCAGGCCGATAAGGGTACCGATCACAAAGGGGGTTATCACCGACACGATCCCCATCATCAGATCGATCCGGGTTCCCCATATCACCCGGGAAAAAATATCCCGGCCCAGATGGTCGGTCCCGAAGAGATGCTCCGCCGAAGGGGGCAGGAGCATACGGTCGGCGCTATAGTCCAGGGGATTTTGCCTTGCCACGGTCCCGGGAAACAGGGCGAGGAAGACCATCACCAGGACAATCAGGGAGCCGGCAATAATGCCGGCGTTCCGCAGCGCGGGATGGCGGGGCTTTTTTCTTCGTAATTTTGATTCACGGACGGCCGTAAGGGTAAACACGACGGACTCCTATTCCAGCGTAACCCGGGGGTCCAGGGCGGAGTAGAGGATGTCGGTGATCAGGTTCACCAGCATAATCAAAAAAGAGGTAACCAGCAGGGTCCCCTGAACCACCGGATAATCCCGGCCAAAGATGGACTCCACCATCAGCTTACCGATACCGGGCAGATTAAAGACCGTTTCCGTGATGGCGCTGCCCCCTATCATGGCGGCCACCTGCATGGAAAGCAGGGTAACGCTGGAAACCAGCCCGTTGCGGATGATGTGGCGCATCCGGACGGTGTTGTTGGGGATACCCTTACTACGGGCAAAATCCACAAAGTCGCTCCGGGAAATGTCCACGATGCTGTTCCGGGCATTCCGCATGATCAGCGCCGAAGTGGCCAGGGACAGGGTAAAGGCGGGCAGCACCAGGCCCCTTAGGTGTTCCAAAAAGGTGATCCCCCAGCCGCCGATGGGGAAGATCCTCAATTTAAGGGCAAACAGGATGAGCAGCAACAGGGCTATCCAGAAGGTGGGTACCGAAAGGGCTATCAGGGCGCCCCCGCGGATCACCTGATCCGGCAATTTATCCTTGTTTGCCGCGGCAATATACCCCAGGGGCAGGGAAAAAACCGCCGCAAAAAGACAGGCCATGAGGGTGAGGGATACGGTCATGGACAGGCGCTTTAGCAGGAGTTCCATTACCGGCTGATGGTATTTGATGGAGGTCCCCAAATCAAAGTGAAAGAGATTCCCCATAAAAATACCGTATTGCACCACCAGGGGTTCATTAAGGCCCAATTTTTCCCGCAGGGCCGCCACGCTGGCCAGGGAAGCCCGATCACCCAACATCAGCCGGGCGGGATCGCCGGGGATAAAGTGGATCAACATAAACACCACTACGGTGATCACAAACAAAACGGGGATCATCTGGGAAAGCCGCTTTAAAATGTAGTTGAGCCGTTTCAAAGCCCTGCCTCCCGGCAAAATGAACTTACCCGCAGCAGAACCACGGGTAAGCACTTGCGGTATTTTTATCGAACGAGCCTCCGTTCAAACCCACACGGTACCAATACCGCGAAGCAGAGCTCCGCGGAGGCCCATCTGAAACCGCCCTGGTCTACAATTTTGCCAAGTTGGTCAGATCGTATTGGCCCAGGGGGCTCTGATTAAAGCCGGTAATGTTTTTCCGGGTCGCCAGAAAATACGCGGCCTGATAAATCGGGAACAGGGGCGCCTCATCGTAGAGAATTTGCTGTATCTCCTTATAGGCTGCCCCACGGACGGCGTTATCCACCGTACCCGCGGCGATTCCGGACAATGCTGTAACCCGGGGGTTGTTGAAACCGGTATGGAAACCATGGCTCTGGTTATACACCGCGATAAAATCCGTAAGCCCCTGGGGGTCGTTGGTATCCTCGGACCAGCGCAGCATAGTAATGGTATGGTTCAGGGTGTCGAACTGCTCGCTCAGGGCGGCCCCTTCCATGGGGGTCAGATTCAGGGTAACCCCAATCTTTGCCCATTGTTCTTTCAGCAGGGTGGCGATCCCCTCCACCACGGTGTTCCCGTTGGAGAAGCTGATCTCCGTGGTAAAGCCGTTGGGATACCCCGCCTCCGCCAGCAGGGCCTTGGCTTTTTCAGGGTCGTACCCTTCGTCCACGATACCGGTATTGAAGAATTGGCCGATGACCCGGGGATACACATTGTAGGTCGCTTCCCCATATCCAAACACGGCAATCTTGATGATCTCCTCTTTATCGGTGGCCAGACGCAGAGCCCGGCGCACCTTGGCGTTGTTCAGATAATTTCTGGTAATGTTGAAGTTGACATACCGCTGTTCGGTGGAATTCACTATTTGGACATTCAGGTTTGAATCGGCCTGGAGTTCCGCGATCCGGTTGGCCGGAGGGGTCAGGCATACATCAATATCCCCGGCCTGTAACTGCATAATCCGGGTATTATCGTCTTCCACCACATTGAACCGGAGGACATCAACCGTGGGCGCCGTGCCGTGGTAATAGGGATTTTTCTCCATGCGGTAAAATTCGTGGATCCCCCAATCGGTAAAATAGTAGGGGCCGGTACCCAGGGGGCGTTTGAAGTATTCATCGGCGCCGAGCTTATCGAACTGGGCTTTGCTCTGGACGCAGAAATTATGTACCGCCAGCATGGACAGGAAGGGAGCGTTCAGGGCGGTTAATTCAATAACCAGGGTGTTTTCATCCGGGGCGGTGATATTTTTTATAGGAGCGGCATAGGAAGCCCAGGGGCTTTCTTCGGTATCCCGGGCCCGTTCCAGGGACCAGATCCAGTCCGCGGTGGTTACCGGGGTCCCGTCCGCGAACTTTACCCCCGGTTTCAGGTGGAAGGTGTAGAAAATGCCGTCATCGCTGATCTCCCAGCTCTCCGCCAAGGCGGGGGCCAGTTCAACCCCGCCGTCCGGGGTTGAGACCGTGTTGACCAGGCTCTCAAAGGCCAGTTCAATGATCCACAAAATGGTACCGTCCTCGTGAACCGGGTCCAGGGTACCATAGGGGGTATCCACATTACAACCGATCACCACTTCTA
>JAITBE010000176.1 GCA_031283755.1 Spirochaetaceae bacterium | reverse complement strand
TATGAATAAGTATTTATATTACCCGCTTCAAATTCTCAGGATGAATAGCCGGCCGGTCACTATTTTTACCCGGTAAAGGGGTTGTAAAAACGGCCGCCATTGCGGAAGGTAACCCAGAGCCCCAGGATAAAAAAGAGGAGCGCCGCGGCCGCAACCGCCCCGTCGGTTTTGGTAAAGGGCCGGGAGGAATACCAGGTCCTTTTTTTGTACTTTCCAAAGCTGCGGAGTTCCATGGCATGGCTTACCACATCGATCCGGTTTAGGGAAGAGAAAATCAAGGGAAGGAGGATCCGGGCGGCCCCGGTGAGGCGTTTTATCCAGGTGGTTTTCCGGGAAAGCTCTATGCCCCGGGCCTGCTGGGATTGGGAAATGGCCTCGTAATCCCGCTGCACGTCGGGGATGTACCGCAGGGCGATACTCACCGCATAGGCGATAGTGTAGGGCACCCCGATACGGTTCAGGGAGGCGGCGAATTCGCTGGGACTGGTGGTAACGATCAACATGACGGCGACGGGAATTATCGAAAGGTATTTTAAAAAAACGTTGAATTCATAAAAAATCTGTTCCGCCGTCAGGGTATACCGGCCTATTCCCTGAACCAGCACATGCCGGGTATGGTAGATGACCACTCCCTGTTCGGGGGCAAAGAGGTATATTCCGGCCAGATTAAAAAACATAAAGAGAAAAAGCATTTTAAAGATAAAGGAAATATCCCGTAATTTGATCCCCGAGATTTTGAAGAGGAAAAAGCCCAGGATACACAGGAAAAACATCACCCGGGTATCGTAGCTCACCATCCCCAGGACGGACCAGAGCAAAAAAACGACGAATTTGACGGCCCCCGAAAGGGCGTGAACCGGCGAGGGCCGGTCGATATAGGCAAGCATAAACCGGCTCATCCCGGGACCCTCCGCCGCCCTTCCCCCTGTTCGTATTGAATAAAGCGCCGGACAAAACCCCGGGGATCCGGGATGCCCCCCCGGAGGGCAAGGTCGTAGAGGGAGGTCCGCTTGAGGTTTGCCTGGGCGATGATCTCGTCATCGGTAAGGACCTCCGCGGGGGAGGTGTCGGCGATGAGCCTGCCCCCGGAAAGGACCACCGCCTGGGTGGTGTATTCCAGCATCAGGTGCATATCGTGGGTGATCAAGAGCAGGGTAAGGTTCTGCTCCCGGTTTAACCGGCCCAGGAATTCCATGATCTCCGAATAATGGCGGTAGTCCTGTCCCGCAGTGGGTTCGTCCAGGATGATAAGGGAAGGCCCCAGGACGAGGATCGCCGCGATGGTCAGCCGCTTTTTTTGACCGTAACTGAGGGCACTCACCGGCCAGTTCCGGAAGGGGTAGAGCCCGCAGATCCTCAGGGCCTCGTAGACCCGGTCCCGAATTTCCCCCTCCCCCACCCCCCGGGTACGCAGGCCCAGGGCGGCCTCGTCAAAGATCAGGGGGAAGGAGATCATCTGGTTGGGATTCTGCATCACATAACCAATCCGTTCCGCCCGTTCCTTGATGGATAGTTCCTTCAGGTCTTCCCCGTCAAAGAGGATCCGCCCCGAAACCGGCTTAACAAAACCGCAGATGAGCTTTGCCAGGGTGGATTTCCCCGCCCCATTTTTCCCGATCAGGCTGGTACAGCCGCCGCGGGCCAGGGTAAAGGAGACGGATTGCAGTACCGGGCAGCCCTCCGGGGTTTCCGGGTAATCAAAACACAGGTCCCGTATTTCCAAGAGGGGCTTTCCGGCCTTCTCAGGCGGCGGCTCCCGAAAGCCCTTGTCCCATTCCCCCAGCGGCCGGGGATCAAACCTGAGGGACGCCGGGGACTCAGCCATCCCCGGGGTAATTTCGATGCCGGCGTAGCGGAGGGCGCTGATATAGAGGGGTTCCCGAATCCCGGTTTTCCGCAGGAGGTCCGCCGCCAACAGCTCCCCCGGGGGGAGGTCCGCGATGATCCGGCCCTGGTCGATAACCACGATCCGATCCACCGGCCGGTGGAGGACATCCTCCAAACGGTGTTCCACGATGAGGATGGTTATGCCCGTCTCCGAGTGGAGCTTATCGATAAGCTCCACCACCTCTTTTCCCGTGGCGGGATCGAGGTTTGCCAGGGGCTCATCAAAAAGAAGAAATTCCGTATCTTCCAAAAGGACCCCCGCCAGGGAGACCCGCTGTTTTTGGCCGCCTGAAAGATCCTGGGGGGATTTTTTCAGATGTCCTTCCATATCGACCAATTTTGCCGCCTCCACCACCCGGCGGCGTATCTCGACCGTGGGAAGACAATCATTTTCCGCGGAAAAAGCAATATCCTCCCCGGCGGTAAGCCCCACAAACTGGCCGTCCGTATCCTGAAGCACGGTTCCCACTTTTTGAGAAATAGCAAAGATATCCAGAGACCGGGCATCCTCCCCTAAAATAGTCAAGGAACCAGCGCTGCGGCCCTTAAAAGCATGGGGGATAAGGCCGTTAATACAATGGGCCAGGGTCGATTTCCCCGACCCGGAAGGCCCCAGGATAAGGACCTTTTCCCCCCGGCAGACCGTCAAATTAATATCGTATAAAGTCGGCTCCGCCTGGGCCTGGTATTGAAAGGTAAAATCCTTAAAAACCAGGACCGGATCAGGGCTCCCGCTCATTCAGCCTTCAAACTGCCCGCTTTCACCTTGGTACGGGAGTAGCCCAGGGCCAGGAGGGTCCCCAGGATGAGGACTACGGCGCTGTTAAGCCCACCGGCCACGATGCCCTGAAGAAAAACCTTGTCCGACGGTTCCTGATATATCAGGATGTCCAGGCCCGGGGCAACAAGGGCCCAGGCCACGGCGTTACTGAGGATCTGCAGCCCATTGAAGATCAACGCTTCCTTTATGCCGAACCGGCCTTCCTCAATCCGGTAGAATTTCCAAAACAAGCCGATGAGAAGCCCGTAAAGGGCATCGGCGATAACCCAGCTCCACCATACCCCTCCCCAGGTCAGATCCGTCAAGGTGTGACCAATAAAACCGATGAGGAGTCCCGCGATAGGGCCAAAGATCGCCCCAAAAACCGTTAATATGGCAATCCCCAAATTGAGGTTGGTATTAGGAACCCCCGAGGGAATCGCCACAAAACGCATAAGCACGAAGAGAAGAGCCGCCCCGATCCCAATGGCCACGACGGTTCTAACGGAAATAATTCTGTTTGCCATGAAAAAACTCCTTGGGTCAACGGCGGTTTTTAAAGCAGGGCCCGCCCATACTTTGAAAACCGCTTTAAATTTAATTGAAAAACCGGCGGTGAAAACGGTTTTTCTTTGGGGTATCTTATATGATAAAATTTGAAAACACCCCATTAATACGAAGATTTTACCTGAAAAAATAAATTTATGCAATATATATAATAAAAATATCGGAATACTAGGATATGTTGATAACTAAACAACGCCTTTTTCAAGACCCGAAAAAGCTAAAAGAACAGGCGCCATGCCGGGGCCGGGCTTACCCGTGTCAGGCCGTAGCGGGATGGCCCGGTTCAGGGGCTTCCTGGACCGGTTCGGGTTCGGAAACAACGGCATTTTCTTCAAATTTCCGCATTTCGGCGTCACTGACTGCGCCGATGCTTTGTCCTGCCTTCATCATATCATGGCATACCATTGCGATTTCATCGCGATATTTTTTCATAACCGCCTCTTAAATTTCTACAAACCAGTTTGTTTTTACCAGTTTATCAAGCTGCTCATCGGTATATGCAAGGGTAATTTTAGCCGTTGTTTTAAAGTCCTTTAGCTGTTTATCGCTTATATTGCCCATATCCGACTTGGCGAACCCATATACATAAAAAATTCGTTCCCCCCGCCTGAAAAACACGATAACCCGGTATCCCCCCGATTTTCCGGCCCCCGGACGGGAGATCCGTACCTTGTAGACCCCGCCGCCTAAACCAACGCCGGCCTGTCCTGCCTCAAGCTGGTTTACGATGCCTTTGAGTTCATCGTCGCTTATGGCTTCTCTGGCCGCAAAGCGGGTGAACCAGGTGTTCTTGAAGACCCTCACTGTTAAAAGATAACCAAAAAAAGCGGAAATCTCAAGCCGGGCATACGGGCGGTTTGGAATAATAGGGGCTTAACCGCTTTTTCCAAAGTCAGTCTTGAGCCTTTACCGGCGGCCTCAAAAACAACCGGGTTTTGAAACCGGCTCAAGGAGTATAACTTCGGCAGTTCCCCCCTTTACCCCAAGGGGACCCTTTTCCCTAACCAGAATCCCGGCCTTTTCTTTTCCGCTGATTACAAAACAACCGGATTATATCGTAAATAAGCCGGCGGTCATTTTCATTTAATAGCTTGATATGTTCCAGCAATACCTGGGGGTCATGGTCCTGCATCTTTTCCCGGGAAATTTCTTCTCCGGTAACGAGATACTCCACGGAAACACCCATGGCCCGGGCGATTTTAACGGCAATATCCGCGGAGGGGATATGCCCCCGGATATTAAGGTAATTGTCCAGGGTATGCCGGCTTACCCCGGACAACAGGGCGAGTTCCTTTACCAGCATCCCCTGATAGACGAGTTCAGATTTAAGATTCTCTCGAAATCCCATTCCCCGAGCATAGCCTAAAACAGCATAAATCGAGCTTGACATTATGTATATTAGGTGTATTATTGTATTATTTTATGCTATTTAGCATTATTTAACGATC
>JAITBE010000117.1 GCA_031283755.1 Spirochaetaceae bacterium | reverse complement strand
TGTTCCAAAACCCGGTTAGTTTCGGAACAAGCTCTTGGAAAACCGGCTAAAAGCCCGGTTTTCCTATCAAATTCAAGGAAGCTGTTCCAAAAGCTGAAGTTTTGGAACAGCCTCATTCTCGTGTTTTTTTTTATGGGGTGGGGAACCCTGGGGGCTCAACAACTTACCCGGTTTGCGGTGGTGGATATGACCAAGGTATACACCGCCTTTTTCCGGGAGTCCCGGGCGGTTCGGGAATTTGAAGAGCGCAGCCGTCAGGTCCAGGTTGAGATAGACCGGATGACTGAGGAGATTCAGGAATTAAGGCTTTCCTATGCAAGGGCCGAAGCCCGGGGAGACCGGGAACAGGCCCTTCGGCTGGAAAATGATATCAACCGGAGGTCGGAGTACCTCAAGGACTATTATCAGCTTAAAACCGCCGAATTGGAAAAACAGAAGGAGCGCCTTGCCCAGTCAAGTACTTTTTTGGATCAGATATTAACTGAAATTCGTTATATCGCGGAAAGCGAAGGGTATACCATGGTATTAACGAAAGATAATACCGGTATCATCTGGTATAGCCCTACGGTGGATATAACGGATAAGCTTATTCAAAGTTTATCGGCCAGAGCCGGACGATAAGGGTATTATTATTAGGAGGTCATATCAGTTCTGCCGATTCGAGTCCCATGCTGGATCAATACAGGCGGATCAAACGGGAGCATCAGGGGGAGGTACTTTTTTTTCGCTTAGGTGATTTTTATGAGATGTTCGCGGATGATGCCCTGGAAGTTTCCAGTTTACTTAACCTCACCTTAACAAGCCGTAACGGATTGCCCATGTGCGGGCTTCCCTATCATGCGGCCCGTTCTTATATTGCCCGTTTATTACGATTGGGTAAAAAGATAGCTATCTGCGAACAGCTTACCGAGCCCGGTAAGGGCCGGGGTATTATAGAACGGGAAGTGGTAGAGGTTATCACCCCGGGAACCACGGTGGATGAGGACTATCTTGAAAAGGGCAGTTCCAATTACCTTTCCGCCCTTTCCGCGACCGCCAAATTTCTCTCCTTCGCCTATATCGACCTTTCCACCGGGGATTTCCATGCCACCTCATTTTCCTTTGAGGGCGCCGATGAACGGCTTCGGCTGGAACTGGAACGCCTCCAGGTAAAGGAAATTGTGGCCCAGGAATCCTTATTGGAAGAATATCCCGGTTTGGCGGAGGCAATTTTAGGAAGGTCCGGCCTGGTGGTAAACCGTTGGGCGGATTGGCTTTTTGATCAGGCCCGGAGTAAGGAGCGGCTTGAACGCCAGTTTGGAACGGCAAGCCTTAAGGGTTTTGGTTTGGAGGAGGATAGTCCGGAAATTATTTCCGCAGGGGCGCTGTTGGATTATCTGGATGATACCGCCAAAAGCCTGCTGCTCCATGTACGGACCATCAGTCTCTACGGGGAGTCCGAATACGTGGGCATCGATGAATCCACCCAGCGAAACCTGGAGCTTATCAGGAATCTTCGGGACGGGGATGTACGGTTTTCCCTGCTGGAAGTTCTGGATGAAACCAAAACCTCCATGGGGAGACGGCTCTTAAAATGGCGGATCCTCCATCCCTTGCAAGATCTGGTCCGGATCAACAAACGGCTGGATATGGTGGAGATCCTCTACCATGAGCAGGGACAGCTTTCTTCCTTTAGGGAGCTTTTGGGGAAAACCCCGGACCTGGAACGGCTGAGTTCCCGGTTGGCCATGGATAGGGCCCATGGCAAGGATATGCTTTCGATAAAAAACGCCCTGGAGGCTTTTAAAGAGGTGGAAGGGTTAAGCGAAAAACTGAACCTGGATTTTGAATCCTCCTCAGCCACGGCCCTCGATTCCAATGGGTTCGGGCGGCTTATGAACCTTAAGGAGCTTTTGGAACGGGGCATCGCGGAGGATCCCCCCATATTGCTCACCGAAGGAAACCTGATTAAGCAGGGCTTTAATGCCGAGCTGGATGCGATTCGGCGCTTTCGGGATAACGGACGGAAGATGCTGGAGGATTATTTGGAAGAAGAACGGCGGGCTACAGGGATTCCCAGCCTTAAGATCCAGCACAACCGTTTTATCGGGTATTTTTTTGAGGTAACCAAGGTTAACCTGCCCAAAGTCCCCCCCCGGTTTATCCGCCGGCAAAATATAGTCTCCGGGGAACGGTTTACGACGGATAAACTTGCCGCCCTGGAATCGGAAATTAACGGCGCCTCCGATAAGGTGATTGAACTGGAAAGAAAACTTTTCCTGGAGATCCGGAACAAGGCCAGGGAGCTTATTCCGGATCTGTCCGCCTCGGCCCGGCGTATCGCCGAACTTGACGCCGCCCAATCCCTGGCCTGGGCCGCCACGGCCCAGGGCTGGATCCGGCCCCTGGTGAATACCACCAACCGAATCCGGGTTTTTGAAAGCCGTCATCCCGTGGTGGAGGCCCATTTAAAACGGGGGGAGTTTATTCCCAATGACATCATCCTGGAAGGGGATGGGGTCTCCTTTGCCCTTATCACCGGGCCGAACATGGCGGGTAAATCCACCTACCTTCGTCAAACCGCGTTGATCGTGATCATGGCCCAAATGGGGAGTTTTGTTCCCGCCCGGGAAGCGGAGATTGGCATGGTGGATAGAATCTATTGCCGGGTTGGGGCATCGGATAACCTGGCCCGGGGAGAATCAACCTTCCTGGTGGAGATGAACGAAACCGCCTATATCCTCCATACCGCCACCGAACGGAGCCTGGTGATCATGGATGAAGTGGGGCGGGGAACCGGAACCAAAGACGGTCTTTCCATAGCATGGGCGGTTTGTGAGGAGCTTTTGGATTATATAAAATGTAGAACCCTTTTTGCCACCCATTATCACGAATTGTCCCTGATCGTCCACCCCGCGCTGGCCAACCGGTCCATGGAGGTCCTGGACCGGAATGGGGAAATTGTTTTTTTACGTAAACTGAAGGAAGGTTCCACCACGGAATCCTATGGTCTTCCGGTGGCCCGGCTGGCAGGGCTTCCCGAACGGGTCCTGCAGCGGGCCGGCCGGATCATGGCCCGGCTTAAGGAAAACGAAAAGGCCCTCAACGAGGCCCTTCCCGACAGTTCCGGGCCTGCGGGGGATGAGGAATCTCTCCCTCCGCCGCAGGCTGCTTATGGAAATTTGGCTGAAAAGGTGGATGTTTTCATTGAGGATATCCTCAACCTGGATCCGGATCGCATGACCCCCCTGGAGGCGTTATACCGGATTCATACCTGGAAATCCTTGGTTGATTCAAAGGGCGCCCATAGCCCCAGGGGAAATCGCTCCGCCGGCACGGAAAAAAACACTCCCTCCCTCTTTGACTAAAGCGCCCTGAATGCCGCTGCCTTATAAGGGGTATGGATCGTCAAAAATCTGTTTTTTCATTTATCCGGGAATGGCTTTTCCCCTCGGGGTGTCCGGTCTGCGGAAAACTCCTTTTGGATGCCCGGGACGCCCGGTACGGACTCTGCGGGGATTGTAAAGCGGCCTTTTCCCTGGGGGATGAAAGCCGTTGTTCCCTCTGCGGGCGCCCCCTGATATCTGAACAGGATCGGTGTCTTCCCTGCCGGGAGGGGGAGGAACGTTATTTTGACCGGGCTTTTGCGGTTTTTCCCTATACCGGAAAATATCAACAGATCCTCAGGGCCTATAAATTCGGTAAATTCCGAAGCCTGGGAAATTTTTTAGCGGAAAAGCTTACGGAAAGCCTTTCCTTTTTCTCCCCGGAAGGGATGAAAAACCCCTGCTGGGTACCTGTCCCCCCCCGGCCGGGAAAATTGCGGAATTACGGCTGGGATCAGGTTGAATACCTGGCAAGGTTGTTGGAAGAACAGTACCGGGAACAAAATCCTTCGGGAGCCCTGCCGGTATACCGCTGCCTTAAACGGTTTCCCTCCCAAACCCAAAAGGGACTTACCCGGGAAAAGCGGAAAACAAACCTCCGGGGCAGGATCCGCTGTACCAAAAAACCCCCTCAGGAGGTGTTTCTTTTTGACGATGTGATCACCACCGGTTTTACCCTGGATGCCTGCGCCGCGGCCCTTAAGGAGGGGGGCGCCGAAAAGGTCTATGGAATATGTCTTTTTTATGATTAATAGGGTTTCCAATAGTATTTCTTACCCTACGGCTTGCCGAATTTGACAAAACAGGCTATATATATAAGGTATGTATAAAAATTATGCTGGCAAGATGATTTTGTCGGGATTTGTTATTTTTTTGTTTTTTGCTGCCTGTGATAATTTGGTGCAATCGAGCGATCAGTATCGTTTGTCTTATAATGGAAACGGGAGTGATGAAGGTATGCCTCCTGTGGCGGCCCAGGTTTCACCGGGGGCTAAGGTACTTACGGCGGTAAATTCCGGATATTTGACTAAAGACGGATACTATTTTGCCGGGTGGAATACCCAGCCTGACGGCAAAGGGACTTCCTACAAACCGGGAAGGCCTCTATCGCTGGATGGCAGTATGGAACTCTATGCCCATTGGGTTTTGGGGACGGCGGATAAAAAATTTCACGCGGTCACCACCGATAATATATGGTACATGGTGGAAGCCAAAAAGCTTTCGGAAAATGATTGCTGTATTGTTTATGGCGACATGAACGAAAATATAGACATCAAAGCGGCGGAGGCTATCGCCGAGGAATATAAAATAAATATTCATAATCAAATTGTCGGTGTTTTTGGCTATATCGCGTATACGTCCGATAATGGCGGTAAACTTATCCTGCTCCTGCTGGATATTATAGACGGATATGACCGGTCCGGCGGCTATGTGGCGGGTTATTTTGATTCTACTCATATGTATATTGCTCCCAAGTCCAACCAGGTGGCCATGCTTTTTATGGATGTATATCCCGGAGATCCCGCCGCCTTAAAAAATTTTTGTACCGTGGTAGCCCATGAATTGCAGCATCTTATCAATTTTTCCAGTAGAAAGCAAAAAAACACCTGGATCAACGAAGGTTTATCCCTGGCGGCGGAATATATTTACGGCGGGGAACAAATCATACAGCGGATAAACTATTTTAATGGAAAAAACACCTCCATACCCTATGGAAATAATTTTTTTGTCTGGGATGGATATTGGGAACAGCAATACGGGGATATCCTGCCGAATTATGCCACCGCCTATCTTTTTTTCCGGTGGCTGGGGATACAAGCTCCCAATAGTAATGATATATATGCTGATATCGTTGATTCTTCCTATTCCGATTACCGGGCCATAACCGAGTCGGCATCATCCATCACTCAGGAGTTTTACGATTGGAAAATCCTGCTGGGAACCTGGATGCTGGCTAATTATTATCAGAAAGATACGGGACTTTACGGTTACAAGAACCAACTCAAAGACGACCAGCAAAGAAAAGTTACCTTGACGGTACAGAATATACCCTCCGGTGGTTCTTTGTACCCGTTATTCCCCGGCGAGGGGGTTTTTTCTTCAATTCCCCCGGGGACTTCTTTATCATATACCCCGGTGGATAATATTTATTATGTCGGCCTCCCGGCGTCTACCCCGCCTTCGCCATTAATTGGACCTGTCCCTTACTTCGGGAAGGACCTCCTCTCTTTTAACGGAAATACCAATGAGAATGGGCAGAGTGAAAACGGATATGTGGCGTCGGTTTCACCGGGAGCCACGGAGATAGGGAGAAACCCGGTAGACCGAAAAAACCTTGGTTCCCTGGAGGTACCGCCGGGAAATTACCCCGTGGATTTCCGGGAGATGGCGAAAAAAAATCGCTCCGGCGGTTTCAACGCCCCCTAGGATCGGGAAGGTATCGCCGTGAAAAACAGTCTTCTTTTTATAGCCCTGTTGGCGTTTCTTCCGGGGCTGCTTTTCCCCCGGGGAAACGGGGACATCCCTCAATCGGAAGAACCGGTAGCATCCGGGGAAGGTCTCTATGACCGGGCCCTTCCGGGACAGCTTCTGGAACTTACCGGAAGGCTCAGCCTGCGGGGCAGCGAACCCTTTCCGGAACCGGTGCTTACCGACGGGGAAGGCCATGACTGGTACATAACCCGGGAAGACCGCCGGATTCTTTCGGGGTACGAACAGCGGATCGTGACGGTCCGGGGCCGCTTGGAGCTGCGGGAGATGATCCTGGCCAATGGCGAAAACCAGGGAATCCGCCGGATTCTCTCGGGAATTACCCTGGTTAAATAATTCCGTATCCGGCCGCTGCCGGATGTGCCCAAATTCCGGATTGAAATGTTAAATTACTGATTTTGGGGCATTGTGTGCTATTGACAAAGTTCCGCTGCCTCGATAGAATTTATACGACAATAGAGAGTTATTTAAAAAAGGGCTCGCAGGGACGGCCCTTTTTTGTTGCCGGGAAAGGTGAAGGCATTCTTAAAACTTCGGTATGTGGGTAGGGGGCCTTGAATTGAGCGGAAAAAGCGGGTTTTTGACCGGTTTTCTATGGCCGCTCCCAAAACCAGCCTTTGTTTTTTGGGGGTTCGGTATTTTGCCTTAACCGGAAGGTGGTCCAAACCATGGAGGGGTTGTTGCGGTATACTCCCAGGGGTGGAAATGCCCTTTTCGACACGCTTGAACAGGTAATAACGGGATTGGGGATGATCCTGGTGGAATTATCCGTATTCCATCATAAAGGGGGCGTTCAAATCCGTGCCGTGGTGTCCGGACCAAACCCCATGGGGGTGGAAGGTTGTTCCCGGGTCCATCATGCCCTGCTCCCCCGTTTGGAGTTGGCCTTTCCCGGCCAGGATTTATCCGTAGAGGTGTCTTCCCCGGGGATAGACCGGATTATTAAAGACGGTTCTGAATTTGCCTGTTATATAGGCCGGGGTATACGGTGTTTCAGGACGGATATTTCCGATTGGTCCGGCGGTATATTGGTAGCCGCGGATACAACCCAGGTTACCCTTAAGAATCAGGATGGGGAAATGAAGCTTAATTATGAAATTATCGCCAAGGCAAAGTTAGATTATTCACAGGAGGTTGAAAACTCGTGGCAACGGATATGACGGAGGCAATCCATCAGCTTATTCAGGATAGAGGTATCTCTGAAGAGCTCGTTCTGCGGACCATCGAAAACACCCTTCTAGCGGCATATAAACGCCGTTTCGGAAACGCCGACAACGCGGTTGTCCGGTTTAGTGATGACAACCGGGAGGTTTCGATTTACGCGAAGAAAAAAATTGTAGACGGTGTTTACGATCCGGTTTCGGAGATAGATCTGGAAGAAGCCCGGGAGTTGAACCCCGAAGCGGAAATTGGGGACGAGCTGCTTTTAGAGGTAGACCCCAAGGATTTTGACCGGATTTCGGTACAAAGCGCTAAACAGACCGCCCATCAGTCTATTCGGGAGATCCAGAAAGACAGCCTTTTTGAAGAATACAAGGATAAGGTGGGGGAGATTATCATCGGGTACTATCAGCGGGAACGGAAAGACACGATTTATGTGGACCTGGGAAAGGTGGAGGGGATTCTGCCCAAAAAATACCAGTCTCCCCGGGAGATCTACCATGTTAACGATCGGATCAAAGCCCTGATCACCGAGGTTAACAAAACCCCCGCGGGGCTCCAGGTGGTACTTTCCCGGACCCACACCGATTTTGTCCGGGCCATTTTTGAGCTTGAGGTACCGGAAGTTTACGATAAGACCGTGGAAATTCATAAAATAGTCCGGGAACCGGGGTACCGTACCAAACTCGCGGTTTATTCCAACCGGGAAGACGTGGATCCGGTAGGGGCCTGCGTGGGTCTTAAGGGGGTGCGGATCCAGGCGGTGATCCGGGAAATGGAAGGGGAGAAGATCGATATCCTTAAATACGATCCGGACCCCCGGCGGTTCATTAAAAACGCCCTTTCTCCGGCGGAGGTCCGGGATGTGGTGATTTTGGACGAAGGAAAACATCAGGCCCTGGCGGTGGTCGGCGATTCCCAGCTTTCCTTGGCTATAGGGAAACAGGGGCTGAATGTGCGGCTGGCGAACCGTTTGGTAGATTGGAACATAGATGTTAAAACCGATGCCCAGTTTGAGGAAATGGATATATCTTCCGAATCCCGGCGGGCGGTTTCCGAACTTTTTGGGGATTCCGAATCGTATGATGAAGAGATATCCCGGATTTTGGAATTGCCCGGGGTGGATTCCACGGTGGCTGAAGCCCTCCTGGCCAATGGAATTGATTTTATCGAGGATTTTCTTGCCCTTTCACCGGAGAAACTCGGGGATATCCAGGGGGTTGCCCCGGAGCAGATCGAGGTTTTGCGTAAACTTATTGAAGATAATGTTGAAATTGTGGAAGAGGAGGAAGTTCAAGGGGAAGAGGCCTTTTCCGACAGCAGTCCGGAGGCCGGGGAGGAAAGTCTCTCTCCGGAAACGGGAGAAGATAATTTCCCGGAGGTGGAGGAATATGAATGTCCCGAATGTGGGGCCAAGATAACGGTGGATATGACAAGCTGTCCGAATTGCGGCATTGGGTTGAGTTTTGAATATGAGGATGAATAATCATCATCATTAATGGTATAAACAAAGGTGAATCATGGCTGAGGAATTAGATAGTACCCAAAAACCAAAAAAAGTTGAACTCATTAAGCATGTGAGGGATCATGATGCCCAAGAGGGGAAAAGCGGTTCCGGGGGAGAGCCGGGGGAACGCCGCAAGGTGGTTGTGGTTAAGAAAAAAAATGCCGCTCCTGTGGTATCGGGACCCGCGAAAAAAATTCAGCCGAAGGTCGTGGTTATACCTGCCCAGGTGGAAACGGGGAATGAAAAGGAAAATACGCTTCCTGTTTCCGAACCCGCCGCGAACAAAGAAAATTCATTGCCGGCGGGGGGGGTAACAAAAAATATCGCTCCGGTGCGTAGTGAAGATATACAGATCGCCTCTTTTCCCAATACCCAGCGGCCCGCGGTGGCCGTAGGCCGGGTAGGGGGGCGTCCGGTGGGGCCAAGACCCCCCCGGGATGAGGGAAATCGTCCGCCTTTTCCCAACCAGCGTTCCCCGGGTGGGCCGGGCCGGCCGGGAGGCAGGCCTATGGGTCCCCGGCCCGGAGGCGGCGATAACCGGTCCGGTTTTCAGGGCGGTCCCCGTCAGTTTGGAAGCGGCGCCCCTTTCCGGCAGGGGGGGAATCGGCCCGCCGGCGGCCCCGGCCGCCCCGGCGGGTTTACCGGACCCCGGCCGCAGGGTCCCCGGCCCGGTCCGGGTTTGCCCCCGCCCCCTCCCTTGGGTGAGGGGAAAGGGCCGATAAAAAAGTCCTTTAAGGCAAAAAAGGCGGTTTATCAGCGAAAAGAACAGGAAATGGAGGAAAAACTCCTCCAGACCAAAAAGAAGATTGCCCATATAGCCAATCCGGTCCCCAAATCCATTGACATCATGGAGGTGATATCGGTTTCAGAACTGGCCCGTAAGATGAACCTTAAGGCCTCGGATCTGATTCAGAAGCTGATGAGTATGGGGATGATGGTAACCATTAATCAGCAGATCGACGCGGAAACCGCCACGATTTTGGCGGCGGAATTTGGGGCGGACGTAAACATAGTCAGCCTTTATGATGAAACCGTGATCGAGACCGAAGTGGATGATGATGCGTCCCTGTCTTCCCGGCCTCCGGTGGTTACGGTCATGGGCCATGTGGATCACGGTAAGACCAAACTGCTCGACGCCATCCGGAGCGCCGATGTGGTTTCCGGTGAATTCGGCGGTATCACCCAGCATATCGGGGCCTATACGGTGGACACCATTCATGGAGGGCGGATCACCTTTCTGGATACCCC